>NZ_JBIWFC010000016.1:0-120353 GCF_044762845.1 Lysinibacillus sp. NPDC096382 | reverse complement strand
GAAGTGGTTTTTACGGGGAATTTGTCTTTCATCGATTCGTCAATTTTGTAGACAGCTTTTCGAGCGTTTTTTGATTTCTCTTGTAAAAATTCTTTCGGTAATTTTTGATTGTAACGTGCTTTTGTATGTGTGGCATCCACAATAATCGTTTGACTGTTGATAATTTTTTTCTCCAATGCAATCTCAACTGTTTTCCCAATGAGCATGTCTAAGCTTACATCTTGGAGACGCAGCCGACGAAATTTTGTAAGTGAACTTGGATCAATGACCGGATCTTCTGGCGCCATATCCAAGAAATATTTGAATGACATATCATACTTTGAGCGCTCTACTAGGTCGACGTCTGATACATCATAAATCGCTTTTAATAATAAGTACTTAAACATGCGAATTGGAGGAATGGCATTACGTCCATTGTCTAAACAATATTTTGTTTTTAACTCTTCTAAAATGAATGAAAAATCAATAAGTTCATTGATCTGGCGAAGCATATTATCTTTTGGCACAACAATATCGTAGATCGCCATGTATGGACTTAAATGAAGGGTTTCTTGATTTGAAATCATTGGGGACACCACCTGTACATTAATTCTTTTATTATAAAGGAAAGCGCGTGACTAAAATAATAGTGTGATACATTGCGTTGTTTGGAGAAGCATCGCTCGACTCCTGCGGGAAAGCGAGACAGACGAGACCCCGCACGAAGCGAAGCGTAGGAGGAGGCTCGGCGCTCGCCCGCGGAAAGCGAGCGGAATGCTTCGGAAAACAACAGTAGCGTCACAGTGCCAAATGAAAAAAGCGAGGTATTCAACGATTTAATCGTTGAATACCTCGCAATGTGAAAAGATATAGACTTTTTCAGTGCCTTCATTTGACAATGGACGTTTTCTCTTTAGACGTTACGTTGTGGCATTATTTTGATTCCCATGATTTAGTAGAATAACTCCACCAATGATTAATGTAATGCCTATAGCTGAGTAAAGATTAAAAATATCTCCCCATACAACAATTCCCACAATGACTGTTAATGCTGTGCCTACACCGGACCAAACGGCGTACGCAAGGCTTAATGGTAGCGTTTTTAAACATAGAGATAATGAATAAAACGAAATGCCATATCCAAATGCGACAGCTACCGAGGGACCTAGAACTGTAAATGCTTCTGAAAACTTAAGCATCGTTGTTGCAAATACCTCACTGACAATGGATAACGTTAAAAATAAATACCCTTTCATTTACAAATCCCTCCTTAATGTCCGCTACCCGCAAGGTTAAGAATAACCACACCGACAATAATTAATAGAATACCGATAATTTTTTTTAGATTGAATAATTCCTTATAAAAGACTACACCGATGACCGCCGTTAGCGCCGTTCCTACTCCTGCCCATATCGCATACGAAGTGCCAATTGCTAAAGATTGTAATGTTAGAGAAAGGAAATAAAAAGCCGTTCCATATCCAACTACTACACCCACTGACGGTAGTAATCGTTTAAAGCCATTTGTAAGTTTCAACATCGAGCTAGCAAAAACTTCTGAGATAATTGAAATGAATAAAAAACCAAAAGCACTCATGTATGTTAGTCCTTCCTTGTCATGTGCATTAATTGTGCAAAGACACCGTCTGCTGCCTTAGCGGAAATCGGTGCGATATTTAATAGTTTCGAATAATACAATCCATCAATTGTTAATCGAATCAGATGAACAACGGATTCCTCCAAACCATCTTGGAACAATTCGTCAAGTAAACAGTCATAAACTGTTGAGATGGCTGAATGGTCATTTTGCATAATTTGAATCGCAATATTTAAGGATGCCCCGTTCGCAAGATCTTTTTGTGACGCGAAGATAAATGTTCTCGTCAATCTCCCTGTCCCTTGCTCAAGGCTTGCTAAATGTTCATAGGATTGTACAACCTCATTTAAAATCGTTTCAGCGATTGCTGTTTGAAGCGCATCCTTCGTCTTAAAATGATACAATAATCCACCTTTGCTAATGTTTGCTTGACTAGCTATTTTATCTAAAGTTAAAGTACTTAAATCATTGTCCTTTAAATAATCAATCGCCGTTTGGATAATATGTGAACGTTTTAAATCTGCTTTTGATGACATACAATCGCTCCCTTTTAAAATAAAAACCGTCTGGTCGGTCTTTTTCTATTTTATAACTCTTATTGCACATCGTCAATTACAATACGAAAAATTTTGGGAACTGATGCTGGATGAACTTGTGAAAACAACACGTCGGAACATAGTAACGTGGAGATTGAAGCCGAGCCCGTGGAAAGCGCCAGTTCGTAATGAAAATCTACCTATGCTTATAGCTACACCATATTTTGTATTCATTCTTTTGTCGCCAAACTAAAACCCTCTCAAATATTGAGAGGGCTCCTTAAATTTATTTCGGTAATATAAACGTTTCTTTTTTACCTTTTGAAGTATCTTCCGCTCCTTTATTTCGGATAGGACCGAATTCAATTTCAAAGGCTTTATCTTTCCAAATTTTTTCATATTGCTCTTGATCTAATACGAAAACTTGTAATAGCTCGCCAGTTTCTCCAGCTTTAATAACTTCATTATAATTGTAATTTAATAGCATACCTTCGCTTAATGAATATTGCTTACCATCATTAACTGTCAATTTTGATGACATAGATGATAAACCGATTTCACTTTTTGCTTTATTTTCTAACTTAAACTTCACTGTTAATAAAGTGACACCATTAGTGAAATTAGAGAAACGAGGAGCTTCCACTTCATTTGGTGTAAATTTTGTAAACTGATACCCTTCTAGTATAGCATTTACATCCCCTATTTTCTTACTTTCATTGATGTCGCTTTTTTCCTTTAACATCGTCTTTTCGCCCATATTGTCCATTGTTACTTTATCTTGATAAAATGACGAATTACTTGCTACTTTTTTCGAACCATTCGTAGTTAAAGCAAGATTAAATCTTCCATCTGAACCAAAAGTAGAGCCATAATTTTCTTTTTCAGTAAACGGTTTTGAAACCATAACAGTTACTGTACCAAGTTCATTGATTTTTGCTAAATCTGTTTCACCGAATGGATAAGCGATATACCCCGTTACCTCTTCACCCGCTTTTAATAAATAATCTGTTTTATAGCCTAGTTTTGTTGGTAATTGATCTTCTTCAGGAATTAAATACTTATCATTCGTATAATCTTTAGTTGCACCAGTGAATGTCGCGTCTAAAGTAGGCATGTAATACACATCTTTATCCATGTCATTTTTCACTGTATATTTAGCTAAAATGACGCCACCGTTTGTTTGTTCACCAAATGGGATATTAAAGTCTGTGTGGAAATCCTTTAATTCTACAACTGAATATGCATCAAGCGAAATTGAAACATTCTCCATTTTATGTACTTGTGGTTCATTGTTTTCAAAAAGAACTTTCGTTTTCCCTTGAGTTTCTTTTTCCATATAAGAAATTAAAGAAGCAAAGTCAGCTGAACTAGATTCTTCCTTTTGGACTTTATCTTGTCCTTTTTCCTCCTGTGTTTTCTTAGGTTCATCATCTTTTTTTGTTTCGTCCGCGCTTTTTCCACAGCCACTAAAAATAATTGAAGTTGATAAAATTAGTGAAGACATTAAAAATAAATTCTTTTTCATTTCTTCCTCCAAGACGTGTCTTTAAAGTTTTTAGGCCCAACTGTAAAAGTAAATAATAAAAGCTATTTTTTGAGCTGATACCCATTTTAATCCATTTTCATCTCCGAAACAACTTGAACTGGAAGAAATTGTACTAACGAAATAACCAGCATCCAAATATTGTCTATTGAATAATTCAATGTCATTTTCATATTACCTTTATTTACCACATCTAATCATTTTTGAGGTTGTTCCTTTTAGTAATACTTATTAATTTACTAAAACACCTGTATTTCTCTGCAGTTATCAGAGAATAAGTACAATATACCTAAGAATATAGTCACATGTGAATTCACGTATTTTTACCTTTATTGTTGCTGTCGCTTCCTTTTCATGCAAATATATTCTCTTATCGATAGGTCAAAGTTCGAGAAAAACAAAAAAGCTAGATAAAAGATAAGCATCTCTCTTCTAGCTACTTGTACCAGATGATTTTCGTCTTACAACAATCCTGCCTTTATTAAATAGTCTCGTGCCACTTCTTCTATGTTTTGGCCTTTTACATTTACTCGATAATTCAATTCGCGCATCTCATCATCTGTTATTTGATTTGACAGCTTATTTAAGGCTGTTTCAATCTCAGGATATTTTTCTAACGTTTCTTTCCTTAGTAAAGGAGCCCCTTGATAAGGTGGGAATAGTTGCTGATCATCTGCTAAAACTTGCAGATGATATTGACGTATTTCACTATCCGTTGAATAAGCATCTAATAAATCTATATTTCCTGATTCGATCGCCTGATATCTAAGCTTCGGCTCCATCGTTGTTATGTTAGAAAGTGTAATACCATAACGCTTTTGAATGCCCAAATAACCATCTTCTCGATCATTAAATTCCAATGTGAAACCGGCTTGTATCGTTTCTTGAATAGGCTTAATGTCAGAAATTGTTTGCAAATGATAAGTATCAGCCATTTGTTTCGATACTGCCAATGCATACGTATTGTTATATTTCATCGGACTAAGCATCACCATACCAAATTTATTCATCATGCCTTCTTTTGCCTGATGATAAACAGCTTCCTGATTATTATTGATGGCTTCCTCTTTTAAAAACTCTGAAATTGCCGTTCCAGTAAATTCTGGATAAATATCGATACTGCCAGATTTAAGTGCATTAAATACAAAGGAAGTTTTACCAAGTCCAGGTTTTAATTGCACCTTTAAGTCTGTTTCATTTTCAATAAGCATTTTATACATATTAATTAGAATTTCTGGCTCAGAGCCAAGCTTACCTGCAATGACAATTTCTTCTTTCTCTTTGAAGTTTAGTAATGGGAAGATTATCATTATTAATGCTACTCCACTAATAATACTTAATGCCGAAATTGTATTTTTAAACGACAGTGATTCTAGTTTTTTTAGGAAGAAATCGAACACTAATGCTAAAATCGCCGCAGGGACAGCCCCTAAAATAATAAGTGCGGTATTATTTCGGTCAATTCCAAGCAAAATGATATCCCCTAATCCCCCAGCTCCAATTAATGCCGCTAAAGTTGCCGTTCCGACGATTAATACCATAGCTGTGCGAATCCCTGCCATAATAACAGGCATAGCAAGAGGCAATTCTACTTTCACTAATCGCTTTCGCGTATTCATCCCCATCGCCATCGCAGCCTCTTTTAAAGACGGATCTACTTCGTTTATCCCAGTAAATGTATTACGTAAAATCGGAAGTAGTGCGTAAACAACTAAAGCAATAATGGCAGGTACTTTTCCGATGCCAAACAACGGAATCAACAACCCCAATAACGCCAATGAAGGAATCGTTTGTAAAACTGCACTAATACCGATAATACTTTCTGCTATTTTCTTTTTATTCGTTAAATAGATTCCTAGAGGGATAGCAATCACTACCGCAAGAAATAATGCAATGAATGAAATTTGAATATGCTCTAATAATGATGCCAATAGCTGGCCTTTTCGTTCATTAAACACACCAAAAAAGTTAGCCATTTAAATTACCTCTCTCTAAGAAATCATGTGCTAGATAACGAAGCATGGTTGCTCTCGTGACAACACCAATTATTGTCCCGTTCTCTTCCACACTTAAACATTCATATTGAGCTAATTTTTGAAGAATGGTATGCAAAGAATCCTTTGAAGAAATGGCGTTCGCTCGATTTCTTTGATGAACCTCATCAGCAATTGGTCCAAGTACAGCTTGGATATGGAAAGTCCCATACTCTTTTACCCCAACAAATTCACGAACAAAATCATTAACAGGATTGTCTATGATTTCACGTGGAGTACCAATCTGTACAATTTCTCCATCCTTCATTACACATATGCGATCACCAAGTTTTAAGGCCTCTTGCATATCATGCGAAACAAAAACGATTGTTTTTTGTATCGTTTGCTGAAGCTCGAGAAGATCATCTTGTAATTTTGTGCGGCTAATCGGATCTAAAGCACTAAAAGGCTCATCCATTAAAATGATTTCGGGATCAGCTGCTAATGCACGAACAACACCGACCCTTTGTTGTTCACCACCAGAAAGCTCTATTGGCTTACGCTGACTATATTTATCTCGTTCAAGTCCAACCATATCCAATAAATCGCCAACTCGTTGCTGGATTTGCAGTTTACCCCATTTCTTTAATTCAGGCACAACAGCTATATTTTCTTCAATCGTCATATGGGGGAAAAGTGCAATTTGTTGTAGGACATAGCCGATATTCCATCGCAATTCATGAATGTTGTAATCACTAATTCTTTTACCGTTAATGCGGATGGTTCCTTCTGTTAAATGAATTAATCGATTAATCATCTTTAATAAAGTTGTTTTTCCACAACCACTCGGTCCAATAAGAACAAAAAATTCTCCCTTATTGATCTCTAAATTAATAGCTTTTACTGCGACTTGATCATTTACATATTTTTTTGTGACATTTTCAAATGCTATCATTGTATAAGCTCCTTTTAGTAATGCGCCTCCATAATGACATACTGTTAGTTCAGAACGGACATCACCTACAACATTTGCAAAGATTACCTTGATCATTTTGGCAACAATATATATTGACTTAATGTTTTAATCTAGAAATAAACTACTATTTTTATCCTCTTCATTTCATATACGTTCAGCATAGTAGGTCTAGAACTAACTCTTTTAAAAGGGACATCAAGTTACTATATATATTTCACTAACTAAAGTCATTTCAAACTTACTTTTTTGTTTCATATCAAGACATTGGTCCTCTTGACGCTCTCCTCTATTTGTCTCATAATTTCCATAGAAAATCGTATACTGTCTTTGGGTACAAATAAATAACCTTCAATAAAGATTTCCTTTCAAAATGACTAACTTCATAAATGTTCATACTACCTAGTAATGATTGCAACTATATTTTAATTGGCCTTTCATTTCTCGATTATGCTAGAAATTAAGGAACTAAATGAGGGGGTTTTTCGTTCTATGAATGATGTACTCTATTATAGATAACTGACTTTATTTCTATTTATAACTCTGTAATAATTAGAAATATATGAACCTCGTTAATGCAAAGAAAGGAGGAAGATGTGGTAATCTACCAACATCAATGACAATGAAATACTTCATTAATTTTTTCAAAGTTCTTCTGATTACTGTTATTGTTATCTGTATTTCGTTTTTTATGGTGACACAATTTTTCAATACTCATGAAACTGAAGAGCCTGTAGTTGTCGATAATAGCCCTAGTGTAGAAGAGTTTATTGGCGCTATTGCTGAAATTGCTCGACAACAAGGTTCCGAGAATGACTTGTATGCATCGGTTATCATTGCGCAAGCGGTGTTAGAAAGTGAGCATGGACAAAGTGGCCTTGGATCCGCTCCAAATAACAATTTATTTGGTATGAAAGGCAGTTACCAAAATAACTCCGTAACATTGGAAACATCTGAGGATGATGGTTCAGGTAATATGACAAGGGTGATGGCTGCATTTCGCAAATACCCTTCCTATGAAGCTTCCATACAAGATTATGTGAAATTAATGCGTAATGGGGTTTCCTGGAACAAAAATTTCTATGCAGGCGTTTTTAAAAGCAATACGAAGTCTTATGCAGATGCTACGAAGTTTTTAACAGGCTCCTATGCAACAGATTCACAATACAATGAAAAGCTTAATGCAGTGATAGCAAAGTATGCTTTACAACAGTATGACAGTCCTGTGAAAGATAAAAAAACAATTACTGTAGCCGATGGTGACTCTCTTATGCATATTGCAGAGGCTCATAATGTTAAAGTTACATCCATTAAACAATGGAATCAGCTTCGATCTGATAGACTTGAAGCCGGTCAACAATTAAATATTTATAAATATTAATATAAAAAATCTCCATGAATAATTATAGACATGGAGATTTTTTGCTTATACTAACTTATAAATCTGTAAATCACAGTTTCTAAGTCAAAGACTCGTTTATTTAAAGCGTAAGTTCTACCTTCTACCTGCTGAGCAATTTTTTCAGTAAACTCACCTAAATTTCCGATAATATTTTTCTAAAGCTCTGCTTGTCCAATTTTAAGTTCAAAGACATCACCCTTAAGTATTTGTACATCACTTTTAAGTTCATGCACATCATCCTTAAGTATGTGTACATCACTCTTAAGTTCATGCACATCATCCTTAAGTACGTGTACATCGCTCTGAAGTTCATGCACATCATCCTTAACTACGTGTACATCACTCTTAAGTTCATGCACATCATTTTCAATTTTATCTAAGCGCAGTTCAATTCCGTCAAAACGTTTGTTCATTCCGACTAATTGATGATCCATATTTTCAAAGCGAGCGTCCATTCCATCTAGCCGTTGGTCAATTCCATCAAATCTTTGATCAATAGTCTCAAAACGTCGGTCAATTCCATCAAGTTTCTTATGCATTGGTGTTAATTCTTCTTTTAAAACGGAACGTAACAACTCTTTTAACTCTAGATTCAATTCCTATCCCCCAATCCTCTAAATTTTGATTTCATTATAGCATAATGCAAATAGGTGGTTATCTCTATCAATAATTTCCCGAGTCATCTCAAAGATTGAAAAAAGAGAAGCCACGTCAAGCTTCCCTACACTTTTTATTTAAATAAGCTGCCAACAGCGGTAATAGATGTCGCCAAATCTTTCCGATATTGTTGATGCTGTTCGTCTAGACTGTTTAAATTAACCTCGTTCCCAGCAAGCGAAGAATGTACGTAAAGGTTGTCGCCTATATATAGTGCAATATGTCCTGGGAAATATAATAAGTCTCCCTTTTGTATGTGCTCTAGAGATATTTCCTTAATAGGAAAACCTTCAACGATTTTGGCATCGCGATAAATATATACGCCGTTTAGCATATATGCCATAGAACAGAGACCTGAGCAATCAATACCTAATGGCGATTTTCCTCCCCAGCGATAGGGTGTTGCTAAATAGCTAAGCGCCGTTTGAACAACATTTTCCCGTAATTGTTGCTCAGATAAGCTGTTTTCTGGAATTTTTTCTTGTAACCATTGCCTACGTACATAACCAATCTCACCTGTCACTAATTGCACTGCTGCCCATTCAGAATCTAGCTCGCCAATAGCCGTCGAACAGATGATTGAGCCTTTAACGAGTGTCATCTTTTTCGTACTCTGAATTCGAGGCTCCTGCAAAACATCGGCGAAGCTTTGGCTAATAAAATGATTCGCTTCTTGTAGCCAGATGTCCGTTTGGGCATCATCCACTAGGAAGTTATCCTTCTGGCAATAACCTTCATAGCGATAAGTAGTTTGTATGCGGAACCAGTTCTTATCCACTACTTCCATAATTCGGACAACCATTCCATATAGTAGCTCATCCACTAATTCTGAGACTGCTTCTGGCTTTGCATGTAAATTTGCAATCATTGACGTCACAATGGCATTCACTCTATCATCTCCTTTCGCTTCACCAAATAATCATAAACAACTTTGGATATTCGACCAATTAGCTGCCTTGCTTGATCATTGTTAGTAACCTCAGTGACGAAAACGCCAATAAGATAATCCCCAGAGCTGTTGTATACAATCCCAACATCATGATCTACCGTATTAAGACCACCTGTTTTATGAGCAAATTTCACATCATCTACTAAATAACGTTTTAGTGATTCGTGTACACGTTGACGACTTAAAATACCTATCGTTACCTCACTAGAAGCTGACGATAACAAGTCCCGACGATAAATTCTTGAAAATAGCAGTGCCATATCTTTTGCCGTCGTTGTATTATCAAAGCCTTTTGCTAGTCTTTCGAAATCCATCATCTTTCGTTGAATGGTAGTTTGCAGCAGCCCAATTTGACGAAAATATCCATCCCTAGAAAATCGATTAATATATTTGTTGCTGTATTATCACTCGTAATAATCATCCATACTAAAAGCTCATAGATAGTACTTTGCTCTAAACGCTGTTCACTAATAACACTAAAATCAACCCATTCTTCTGGTGCTATCTTTATCTCTTGCTCTATTGATAGGTTGTTGCTTTCTACATAATTTAGAACAGCAAGCAATATAGGCACCTTAATTAAACTTGCACTGGAAAATGGGTATTCTAGTTTTTCGCTAATGAAAAAATGCTCCGTCTTACAATCTTTCACAAACATATGCACTTTATAGGGAGCTTTTTGAAGAATCTGTGTAATCATATGCTTCATAATTCACACCTACTCTATGACTTTTATCAACTGATTCTCCGTGTCCATTGTGATCGTTCGACCTAATGGTAGTGACATCGTTGGTAAACAGTGACCGCATGTAATGTCCTTTATAATAGGTTTATGAAGTGGACCTAAAATTTCTTGAAAAATTGTTTGTAGTGATAGGCTGCGTTCGGGATATTTTGGATTTTCAGGACCACAATTTGTCCAAGCTCCTAATAAGATACCGGCCACCTCATCTAGTTTGCCTGCCAATTTTAGCTGTGTAAGCATCCGATCCACACGTTGCTCACTTTCATCTATATCCTCTAAAAATAAGATTTTACCCCTTGTATCAATTTCATAAGGTGTCCCAAGAGATGCCGTCACTAACGTTAAGTTCCCACCAATAAGTTGCCCTGTCGCTTTGCCGGCTACAAACGTCGTCATTGTACGCCCAGGTGGATTTTCAAGACAGTAGTCCGTACGTTCTGTTGCTGTCACACTTTCGAAAAAGGACTTCCACGTATACTGATCCATCTCTGGCCGAATAAATTCTGTAGAGGGCATTGGTGTATGATACGTAACAAAGCCACAGTGTTGGTTAAAAGCGATATGTAATGCTGTTACATCGCTATAGCCAGCAAATACTTTTGGGTTGCCTTTTATCATATCGAAATCTAGAAGCGGTAAAATTTTCGTCGCCCCGTAACCTCCACGTATGCAGAAAATGCCGTCAATATTAGCGTCCCTAAACATTTGATTTACTTCAGATGCTCTTAATTCATCAGAGCCTGCTAAGTAGCCATGCCTCGCCCGACATGTTTCTCCAGCGACAACCTTAAAACCTAGCTTTTCAATACTTTGAACGGCAGGGAGAAATTTTTCAGGTGGGGTTGCACCCGAAGCACTTATTAGACCAATTGTGTCACCTTTTTTCAATGCCTTTGGACGAATCATTTGCTTACCTCCATTTTTAGTGAAGTTCGGTATCTTTCCAATTCCTCTTCATTAGCCAAGACAAAATGACCTTCTTCTATTTCGGTAAATGACGGTGGCTGAATGTCATAGTTATGCTGTGATGGATCATAGATTTCTACGACTTTATCTCGCTCCTTATAGGGATTTGGCTCAGGTACTGCCGATAATAATGCCTTTGTATAAGGATGAAGAGGATTAGCAAACAGCTTTTCCGTCTCAGCTAGTTCAACAATTTTACCTTTATAAATAACAGCAGTTCGATCCGTAATAAATCGGACTACAGATAAGTCATGCGCTATGAATAAATAGGTTAAATCATTTTGCTGCTGTAGGTTGGCTAGTAAATTTAATACTTGTGCACGAATGGATACGTCTAATGCTGAAATTGGTTCGTCCGCAATAATAAACTCTGGCTCCATTACTAGTGCACGCGCAATGCCGATCCGCTGACGCTGCCCTCCTGAAAATTCATGTGGGAAGCGACTTGAAAACTCCGGTAATAATCCTACATTTAATAAGGCATTGCGTACCTTCTGTTGACGATCAGCCTCATTTTTAAAGTTTTTTGTATTCATAAGTCCCTCTGAAATAATATAGTCTACCTTTGCGCGTTCATTTAGCGATGCCATAGGATCTTGAAAAATCATTTGGATTTTCTGTGTAATTTCTCGATCCCACTCTTTCGATATTTTGCCATTTAGTTTCTTACCGTGATACAGTATTTGTCCTTCAGTGACTTCATTGATACGCATAATAGCTCTGCCGATTGTTGTTTTTCCAGAGCCTGATTCACCCACTAAACCAAATGTTTCACCTTTTAAAATATCGAAGCTGACATCATCAATCGCTATAAATTTATTTTTGCCTCTCCCAAAAACAACCTTTAAATTTTTCACCTCAACTACTACTTCTTTACGACTCATGCGCATATCGTCTCCCTTCTTTGAAAAAGGCTTGGAGCGCTTCAGGAGGCTCTACTTTCGGTGCGAGTGGATCTAATAGCCACGTACGAGCATAATGTGTGTCACTCACCTGAAAAAATGGTGGACGTTCCACAAAATCAATCTTTAACGCATATTCATTGCGAGGAGCAAAGGCATCTCCTTTATTTTCTTGAAATAGATTTGGTGGAGTGCCTTTGATAGAATAAAGCTGCTCCCCTTTTGAGCCTAGTTGTGGTAAAGAAGAAATGAGTGCCCATGTATAAGGATGCTTGCTATTAAAGAAAATTTCATGCGTCTTCCCTATTTCGATGACATCACCTGCATACATCACTGCAATACGGTCAGCAACCTTCGCTACAACGCCTAAATCATGCGTTATATAAACGGTCGTTAGCCCATATTTTTGTTGAAGATTTTTTAAAAGCTGCAAAATTTGTGCTTGGATTGTTACGTCTAATGCAGTTGTTGGCTCATCACATATTAAGATCTTAGGCTTACACGCTAGCGCAATAGCTATTACAATTCGTTGACGCATGCCGCCTGAAAATTCGTGAGGATATTGCTTATAACGCTTTTCCACATCGTGAATGCCAACATCTTTTAACAATTTTAAAGTTTCTTCGTATGCTGCCTTGCCCTTTAAATTCTGATGTAAAAAAACACATTCCTCAATTTGCTTGCCAATCGTTTTCAGTGGATTTAATGATGTCATTGGGTCCTGTGTAACCATAGCCACTTCTTTTCCACGAATGCTTAGCCACTCCCGCTCAGTTTTAAACTGTGCTAAATCCCGTTCATTGTAGATAATTTCCCCCTGATCGATGTAGCCATTTTTATCGAGCAAGCCCATGATTGATTTCATTAGAACAGATTTTCCTGAACCTGATTCGCCAACGATTGCTAGACTTTCACCTTTGTATAAATCAAGGGAAATATTACGAATGGCCGTTAGCACTCTGCCACGAAGTGTAAATTTAATAACTAGGTTTTGAATAGTTAAAATACGTGTTTGAGTTTGTGTCACTTCCTACATCCCCTTATACGTGATTTTTCGGATCTGCTGCATCTGCAAATGAATTTCCTATAATATAAAATGCAATCGTAATGACGCTTAATACAATACTTGGGAAAATAAGCTGATATCTTAATTCTGGAGACATCATGAGTACTCGTCCTTCATTGATTAAATTTCCTAAAGACGGCTCACTAATCGGTAATCCTAATCCGATATATGTTAAAAACACTTCTGAGCCTATAGCAAATGGTATCGCTAGACTCATTCGTAACATAATGACTGAAATAAGATAGGGTAATAGGTTTTTTAAAATAATTCGATAATCAGGTGTTCCTAAACATTTTGAGGCTAAATTATACTCACGATCACGCAAAATAACAATTTGATTGCGTATAAATCTTGCCATTTCTACCCAGCCCGTAATACACATAGCAATAATAATAGTTGAAATACTTGGTCGTAAAATATAGGACATTAAAATTAGTACAATCGTTGTTGGTATGTTATCAGCGACATTGTAAAGCTGTGTAATGGGCACCTCTAATTTCCGCGAAAAACCCCAAAGTGTACCGATCGTAATACCGACGATAGCCTCTACTAAAGCAACCACACAGCCAATAAATAACGAGGTCCTTGTTCCTGCCCAAATACGTGACCATAAATCCTGCCCAATGGAATTTGTCCCAAACCAAAATTCAGCGTTTGGTGCAACATTACGTGCTTGTAGACCTGTCTGCTCATCTAAATATATTTCAGTGGGTGATTTTTGTACTGGTAAATACGGTTGTAAAATGGTAAAAGCTACGATAATTAGCACGCCAACTAATAAAAAGACAGCGATGCGATTTTTTAAGAAGGATTTCCATGTTGAACGCCAATAGGAATAATTAGAATAGGCTGTTTCTTCAGCTTGACGTTCATCTACTTCCGCAAAATCGAACAATGATTCACGTGATTTGTTTGAGATATTGTTTATTTCTTCTGAATACATCCCCATTAACGTACACTCTCCCCTTTCCCCAATTTAATGCGCGGATCAACAACGGCCATTGCAATATCACCTAAAATTAATCCGATAATTCCAAGTGAAGAGAACACAAGCACTAAGCCTTGTACAATCGTATTATCCTGTCGCTGAATGGCATCTACGAGTAAGCCCCCCATACCAGGAATAGAATATAAGGATTCAATGTAGATGGAGCCTGTAATGGTAAAAAGAATAGTTGCTGGTAAATACTGTGCCATCGGAATAAAAGCGTTTCGTAATACATGTTGAAACATTAATGTACGCTCTTTCACTCCTTTTGCTCTCGCTAGCTTTATATAATCTTTGTTTAGTTCATCCACCATGTAACGCCGCATCCACATAGCATAGGAAGCAGTCGGTGCTAACGCCATTGAAATCAGTGGTAAAATCCAAGTAATAGGATTATATTCATCGAAAAGCATTGGTAAATGAAAAATTTCTGTAATATACATTTGAATGACTAAATAATAGACGGCGGCTGGTACTGCAACGATAATGACAATATAGCCTGTCCCTAAGCGGTCCAGCCAGCGTCCCTTCATCTGGGCCATCAATATGCCGAGCGGAACTCCAATTAGAAAAGATAGCGTAACCGCCCCTAAACCAAATAACAAGGAATACATGATCTTATCTGCAATAATCGTGACGACTGGTACATCTGTCCGATATGTAACGGATTTACCTAAATCACCATGAAACAGCTTAGCGTAAAAATTTCCCAACTGTACAAGTAATGGGTCACGTAAACCTAAATTCGTTAAATATACTTCTTGTTGTGCAGGTGACATTTTATTCGCTGCTGCCCCTAAATAACCTTCTTCTGGCATTAAACGTAGTAATGAAAAAACAATCGTAATGATAATAAATAGTGTTAAAACTGATTGTAATAAACGTTTACCTATATACCTCAGCATCATTTCATCCTCCTTCTTCAGAAAGACAGAAGGAGATGCCGACTTTTTTATTTCGGTATCTCCTTCATAAATACGAACCGCTTTTGACTTTTTCTTGAATGTAGCAAAGATCCTACTATTTTCTCCATCATCTATGCCCGATCGTTTCAACTATCCATATTTGGTCATTAATTGAAGTTTTACTTTATTTCGCTACTTTAGCTAACGCCTCCGCACGTTCCTGCTCCCATTTTGCTAAAGCTTCTTTAAACTCCTCGTTACTCATTGGTTTGTCTAAAACTCGCTGACCTTTAAATTTCTCGGCAGTCACACCAAATGGTGAATATTGAGCCTCAAATGGATTTAATTTAGAGGCAACATAGCCACTTCCTCCAACTGAATAAGGGATAACAAATGCCTCATCAATTAAGAAGGCTTCCGCTTTGGCAAATAATTCATAACGTTTTGCTGTATCAATCGTCGCATTTGCTTCGTCCACTAAGTTTTGATATTTTGATTTTCCGTTTGCTTCTGTATATCCTTCAGCTAGCTCCGGTTTATTATAAGTACCGCCTGCAGTGAATGGATCCGTATACGTTGATGGGTCGGCATAGTCTGGACCCCAGTTTGCTTCAAGAAAAGCAAATTTACCAGGTTTACGAACCTCTGATAAAAAGCCTGTAGATGGTCCTGCCTCAATGATAATATCTACATAATCAGTACCTAATAGTTTTTCAATCTGCTGTTCAACGACTTGTGAACGATTTGCCCAATCTGGCATACCGGAGTTATAAGGCATCAACACTTTTACTGGGAAAGTTACTTTTCCTTCTAGCGCTTTTTTCGCTTTTTCCTTGTATTCCAATGCCTTCTCTTTGTTGAAGGAATCGTTCTTTGTAATATCAGCTAATGGTGCTAACTGTGTATAGTCAACCCCCTCCACATTGACAAAATTTTTAGGAGTGATCGTGTTGCTAAGCAAATCTTTTGGATGATAAGGTTCTAAAGTTAGCATTGCAGATTCACGGTCGAGTGCATGGAATAGAGATTTTCGGAAATCTTTATTATTGACCGCTTTCTTCCAATTTTCAGGCTCGTATTCCGCATCAAATTGCGGGTTAAAGTTTAATGCATAGAAATACGTATAGAAGTTATTTTGCGTTTGACGAATTTGTGATTTTTTCTTATCATCTTTAAACCACTCATCAATAATAGAAGTTGGAATACTCGCTGAATCGACTTCTCCTCGTAAAAACAATTCTGGTTCTACTGTAGCCGCTTCTTTATTGTATTTATAACGAATACGATCAATCAGAACTTGGTCTTTATCCCAATACGTATCGTTTTTCATAAGTACTCGCTCATTTTGCGGTTCAAATTTATCTAAAATATATGATCCGTTATAAAGGAAATTTTCACGAGTTGTACCAAAACTATCACCTTTTTCTGCTATAAACTTACCATTAACCGGGAAGAAGCAGACATAGTTCAACATAGAAAGGAAGTAAGGTGTTGGCTTTTCTAAAGTATATTCTACTGTATGTTTATCTATCGCCTTTATGCCAACCTTTGAAAAATCTGTCATATCACCGTTATAGAAGGCTTCTCCATTTTTCACGACTGTAGCAATCCAAGCTGTTGATGATTCGTTTTTTGCATCAAGGACATAATGTAAGCCATCTACAAAATCTTGAGCAACAACATCCGTATACTCTTTTCCATCATGAGTGATCCATTTTGCATCGTCACGTAGCTTGAACGTCCAAACTGTAGCATCGTCATTTGATGCCCATTCTTTGGCTACGCTTGGTTGTACAACGCCATACTTATCATACTCAATTAATCCATCAATCAAGTTCGCCGCCACAGCAAACTCATTGGTTTCAGAGGTCTTTAAGTAATTTAACGTTTTTATTTCCCCCGAATAAACAACGCGATACTCTGATTTTTTTCCACTTGAAGAATCATCACTACATGCTGCACAAATCATTACAACAAGACACACGAAAAGCAGCCAATACCTCTCCCTCATAAGCATCCCCCTAGTAATCTTATTTATCTACATAAAGTGACAGTTAAAAATCTCACTTTAGCGGAACAAAAAAAGTGAGAGATTAACTATCCATTAAGCCGTCAGTAGGGGGACGAACCCCTCCCTGATTAAAGCAACACTTTATTACGAAAATCCTAACCCAACTGCATTCGTCATCCTAATTCGATCATTTTCAAATATCGGTCCACCAACAATAGGATCTTTCAAACATAAACTAGGACCGTCTAAATCTACCATCGTGATATTTTTCTGTGATGCGGCAAAGTGTGCAGCGGCACTAACGCTAATTTTCGTCTCTAGCATACAACCAATCATGCATGGTATGTCGTTCGCCTCCGCAATGTGGCAAATTTTCTGCGCTTGATAAATGCCTCCTGTTTTCATGAGCTTAATATTAATCAAATCTGCAGCTCGCTTTTCGATAATTGTATAGGCATCTTTTGCAGAAAAAACACTTTCATCTGCCAAAATATTTGTCAATGTATTGGCCGTTACAAATTGCATCCCTCCTAAATCATGGCAATGAACAGGCTGCTCAACCAATTCAACATTTGCACCAGCATCTTCAAGTGCACCAATAATTTGTACAGCTTGCTTCGGTGTCCAGCCCTGATTCGCGTCAACCCGTAATGTTATGGCGTGTCCAACTGCATCACGAATAGCAACAACTCGCCCTACATCACCTGCTGGATCTTTCCCCACCTTAATCTTTAAAATTTGAAAACCACGCTGTACGGCGGCTATACTATCCTTCACCATTTCTTCAGCATCATTTACACTTATCGTAATATCTGTTATTAATTCTTTCCTATAGCCCCCTAATAATTTATACAGAGGTGTTTGATAGTGTTTTGCAAATAAATCATAAATTGCCATATCTACCGCAGCTTTTGCACTAGTGTTTTGATAAATACTGTTGTCAATGCGCTCCATGATTTCTGTTAATTCTTCAATATCCATTCCGATAATGGCTGGCTTAATATACTCTTCTATAGCATGAGAAATAGACCCTAGTGTTTCGCCAGTAATAGCTGCAGTCGGCGCCGCTTCACCGATGCCTATTTGCCCATCATCAGCGTGAACATAAACGGCAATGTTGTGAATGCTATGAACTGTTCTTAAAGCTGTTTTAAACGGTGTTATTAGCGGTGCCTCTACCTTCCCCACGACAATATTTTTAATTTTCATCCATTCACCTACCTTTAAGTTACTTATGTTAAGAACTGTAAAAGTCGAAGCACCTCATAAAAATCATCCGTTACGAATTCCACTGTATTATGTGGTTTAAACGTAGCATTCGGATAGAAAGAATTTCGATATGCTCGTGTATGATCACGATAAATGATTTCTACTACAAAGCGCTCTGGTAATGTCACTTGTAAATCTTCACGTGCCACCTTCATCGAATCCTCAACAAGTCGTTTCGTTTCCATAATCGTCAGCTGTGGACTCACGCTAATGGTCGCATTTCCTATCCCTTCTTTCGTGGCAAAGGTGATGATGCTATCATTAATAGATTGAATTTCCTCTGTTAACCCCACATCTCCACTGACAAACGAAACGGGAACACCATGTAAAGCAGCCGCGTACGTATTAATTAAAAATTCACTTGCATATTCACCATTAATTTTCACATCAGCAAAAACACAAAGCGTATGTGCTAAAGGGTTACGCGCGCTTCCTCCTTTACTGTGATAGCCAATAAAAATGGCGCGATCAAAGCTCTTATCAAGTCCTGCAACCATACACATCGGGTCATATGTCCACCCACGAATAACCTTGCAATTTACTGGTAGATTAGAAATATCAAGATTACGTGCTGAATCATGAGCATCCTTTAATAAAATTTCTGTCGCTCCACCAAGAATAGCCCCCTCTATAGCGGCTTCTACTTCCTTTGTCATTTGCTTTTGGAAAAACTGATAATCTGGCGCGTTTAGCTCCGTCTCACTCCAAGCTGTTGTGCCAGTAATCCCTTCAATATCTGCACTAATATAGACCTTCATAGCAATCGAAACTCCTTTACTTTATTGTCTTGAATTTTTGCTTCCACAGCTCCATAACTAGCTTCTTGTGCACCTACACGTCCGGTCCATGAAACATTATTTAAATCGTAATGCCACCATTCCTCCGAATAATTCGTAAACCCAACCATTGTCATACAGTTAAATAGAAGACGTCGATGAACACAGGCTTCCCAATCTTCCTCTGGATGTTGTTCAAAATAACGTGTCGCAGACTTTTCACTGATTTCATCAAAAGCCGTACCTAAATTTAAAGCGTTACCATCTAAATCACCTAGTGTCACATCAATCGCTCCACCTGTTAAATGAGGAGCAAGATGAGCATGTTCAATGCTAGGAAACGCAACATACTTTCTCGTTTCTCTTTCAATCTCTTGCTCAGTAAAATGCGGAAAACTCTGTGCGATTTGCTTTGAAAAACTCGTAAACAAAAATTGCTGCACTTGGAACGGCCGATAGCCATCATATAAAATAAGGCTATAATTTTTAGACAATAATAATAGCGCTTGTGTTAATCGCTCATACACACCCTGACGTACATAAATCGCTTGTAAACTGTTTGGTATTTTTTGATGATAGTAAATGGGATTAACAAAAATCCTCGAATGTTCTTCTCCGATTTGAATGAATGGCTCTCCATTTTCACGAATTGCTGGCGTTGAGTCCCTCATTGAAGTTTTATTTACTTCAATGGGATAAAAAATAGCGTCATGTATAGTACACACCTCCACTTTCAGATTTCGATAAATTTTTGGATAATTCAGTTTTTAATGAATGTATCATACCTTATATTTATTGACTAGATAAAAACAGAAATATTACAGAGTACTAGCTATTCTCTGCGTTTCAAACAACATTCATCAATTGATTTATGCAAGAAGTCGAACGTCAACGTTTCTTCACCTATTAGGAATTTTATTCACAAATGGGATAGAAGATTACCGAAAGATAATAAAAAATGGCGAATTAAACTCAGACTTATTCGGTTATAAAAAACCTCCATTTTGATATTGATCAAAATGGAGGTAAACTCTTCTAGATATTTCTACTAAACAGGCGAACTAAATGTATTTTTATTTTATTTCACGCACTAAAATGACGTTTCATTTACTGAAGAACGAATATGACATTGAATAATTTTATTATTAAACCTTCTTGCTGGATATAAAGTTAAAATTGATAAGCTTCAACTTTATGTCCATTTCGACCTATTGTAGTCTGTGCCTGTGAAAGTGAATTTAAAATGGCTTCCTCGGTTGCTTCTGCAGCTGCTGCAAATAATTGATTCATAATAGGATGATCCTCACGTAGTTGTATACGTGTTTCGACGAGCTGATCTGATTGATGAGCGATACGATGTGCTGTTGTAAAGCCAATGACTATATCTCCACTGCCATGTGAAAAGTGACTGCCTGTACGTCCAAGACCAATGCCACAGCGTTTAATGACACGTGTCAGTTGACGATTACTAAGCGGGGCATCTGTGGCAAGTACGATGATAATGGAGCCATCTGTTGGAGACAATGTCGATTCGCTATGACCGTTAGTAGCAACATATTGGTGTGCTAAAAACTCAGAGCTTTGCCCGAAATTACTGAGGACCATACAGCCTACCATATAGTTCGTTGACCCATGTATCACAATTCGAGAAGATGAGCCAATCCCACCTTTATAGCCAAAGCACATCATTCCTTTTCCAGCACCAACTGCCCCTTCCTCTACAGTTTCAGTTGATGCCTTGCGAATCGCTTCCAAAGCATGCTTAGGTGTAATGAGACATTCCCGAATAGAATTTAAATAACTATCGTTACATTCCCCAACAACGATATTAATAGTTCCTGTTGAAAGACCTATTTCACTATTCGTATCTAGCATAAATTGCAGCGTTCCCTGTGTTACAGCTGGAACGCCAAATGTATTCGTTAACATAATTGGTGATTCAATAACCCCAAGCTCATTTACCTGCACGAGCCCTGTCGTTTTTCCAAAACCGTTTAACACATAGCTTGCAGCAGTAACCTTTTGCTGAAATAAATTGCCTTCATGCGGTAAAATCGCAGTTACTCCTGTACAAGCATGCGCGCCGTCTTGATTCATTTTCTCATCAAGTGTTACATGCCCTACACGCACGCCAGCTACATCAGTAATACAATTTTTCTCACCAGTAGATAATGTGCCAATGACGATTCCCATTTCTCGTACTTTTGGCATATTAGTCCTCCTTATGAATCGCCAAATTTACAGCAGCCTGTGCATGTAAAACTGTTGTATCAAAAATAGGTACGTTCACATCTTCTTGTTTAATAAGTAATCCAATCTCTGTACAGCCTAATATAATTCCTTGTGCGCCTGCTTGCACAAGATTCTCTATCACCTGTAAATAATAGTCCTTCGACGCTTGTTCAATTCGACCCAAGCATAATTCTTCATAGATGATACGATTAACCTCAGCGCGCTCCTCAGCAAGCGGAACAAGCACTTCAATGTCAAATCCCTCTATTCTAGCTCGATAGAAATCTTGCTCCATCGTGTACTTTGTTCCAAGAAGGGCCACTTTCTGTAAACTAGCTTTTTCTATTTGATTTGCTGTCGCATCAGCTATATGTAAAATTGGAATGGTGATTTTTGCCGTTATGATATCAATAACCTTGTGCATTGTATTTGTACAAATAACAATAAAATCTGCCCCTGCACTCTCCAGAGATTGCGCTGCCTCTGCAAGAACTTGCCCGGCCTTTTCCCACGCTCCCTCAGCTTGATAATGCTCAATTTCTTGAAAATCTACACTATATAAAATACATTTTGCTGAATGCAAGCCTCCTAATTGTAGCTTTACCTCTTCATTCATCAGACGATAATACTCTGCAGAAGACTCCCAGCTCATACCGCCAATCATACCAATTGTTTTCACGCATAATCCTCCTTTAATTTTACCATTATACTAATCATTCTATACTAAATAAGGAAATTTTCAAAAAGTTTTCAAACCTCTCTTTTCAAAATAGCCACTATCTAATTAATAAGATGGGTATAGAAGCAACAACAACATTTATACTAATAAAAAGTAAATACACAAAATCAATTAAATCACTATGATTAATACAACGATAGATGGAAACTTAGGGAATAAAAAAGTGACAATTCTTGCAACTATCCTAATCATCATATCCATCAGCAGAAAATGCCAATATAAAAAAATAAAATGCCATACGTAAGCTCCTTTTATTACAACATGCATTTTTCTTTTGCATCATTATATTATTTTCTCGCTGTAAAGTTTCGACAAATGGTTCATCACCATAATCTTTTTCTATTCTAAGTATAAATAAGTCCTTCGCTGTACTTGCATTTTCAACTATTGGAAAAATATTTAGTAATAAAATCGTTTTCTAAAATTCAGTATTTTCAAAAAGTGGATATATTACAAAAAAACAGTGTAAACTGAAGCGTATTGAGATTGGAGGTAAACAAAATGGAATGGATATCGAATATTATAAATGAGACTAATAGTATTTTATGGACATATTTCATTATCACACTATTATTAGCTGCAGGGTTATATTTTTCCTTTGGCACAAAGTTTGTTCAAATTCGACTTTTCCCTGAAATGTTTCGTTTAATAGTGGAAAAAAGAGATGGAGACTCAGGTGTTTCTCCGTTCCAAGCCTTCACGATTAGCGCAGCATCGCGTGTAGGTACTGGGAATATTACAGGCGTTGCATTAGCAATCGGAGTAGGTGGACCAGGAGCAGTATTTTGGATGTGGATTATCGCCGTATTAGGAATGGCGACTGCCTTTATTGAAAGTACGCTTGCACAGGTGTACAAAGTAAAGGATGGCGATACGTTCCGTGGTGGACCAGCCTATTATATGGAAAAAGCATTAGGCAAACGAAAATTAGGGATCATTTTTAGTATTCTTTTAACGTTAAGCTTTGGCTTTATTTTTAATGCTGTACAATCGAATACGATTGCAACTTCTGTTGGTGAGGCATTCCATATTAAACCTTATATCATTGGTATTATGTTAGTTGTGTTAACGGCCATGATTATTTTTGGTGGCGTACATAGAATTGTAAAAGTTACGCAAGTACTTGTACCCGTGATGGCAGTTTTCTATTTAGCTGTAGCCCTTTTTGTTGTTGTGACAAATCTGTCTGAAATACCTGCCGTTTTCAAGCTGATTTTCACAGAAGCGTTTGGTCTTCAAGAAGCAGCTGGTGGAGCAATCGGAACTGCTATTATGCAGGGCGTACGCCGTGGTTTATTTTCAAATGAAGCCGGTATGGGTAGTGTACCAAATGCCGCAGCTACAGCAAATACGTCACACCCTGCAAAGCAAGGATTAGTGCAAAGCTTAGGTGTATTCTTTGATACAATTATGATTTGTTCTGCAACAGCGTTTATCATTATTTTAGCGGGTCTATATAATACAGGTGAAAGCGATGGAATTATTCTTACACAAAATTCCTTAGCTGTACATGTAGGTTCATGGGCTCCTTACTTTATCGCTATTGCTATTATTTTCTTTGCCTTTAGCTCCATCGTAGGAAATTACTATTACGGTGAATCTAATATTGAGTTTATGAATGCGCATAAAGGCTGGATGTTTGGCTACCGTATTTTAGTTCTTGTTATGGTGATGTTTGGTTCTCTTGCACAGGTACAGCTTGTTTGGAACTTAGCCGATCTGTTCATGGGACTAATGGCTATAATCAATATTACAATCATTATATTACTTGGTAAAATTGCCTTCCTCGTGTTAGACGACTTTACAAAGCAAAAGAAAAACGGCAAAAACCCTGTATTTTATGCAAAATCAATCCCAACATTGAAAAATACTGATTGCTGGGAAGAAGATCGATAATTATTGACAAACGCCATTCCTCTTTTGAGGAATGGCGTTTTTTGTTATGTCTGATACTAATCAATTATGTCTCGGTATAATGCCGTCCACAATCGCCTGCAAATGTTTTTTGCGCGAAAGCGTAGTGCTATCGCAGCGGCAGCAACGTGTTTTGTGCAAAAGCGAAGCAGCAGCGGCAACAGCACCGAGGTTGGTCACTCAGGCATTTTCACAGGATGTGAAGTTTTAGCCTGAGTTCCTTTATTTCAGCGGGTGTTTGGACACCCCCGCATTCATCTCACCACATATTTAGGTGGAAGACTTTTGTAACTGTCGTTTCACTTACGTTACAAAAGCCAATTTGCTGAAAGAAGTTAATATTTAAATTGACTAATTAGCTGCTTTAGCTCATCTGCCATATGCGCAAGAGCTTGTGCAGAAGCATTAATTTCTTCCATTGAAGCTAATTGTTCCTCTGTAGACGCTGCAACGTCCTCTGAAGCAGTTGCATTTCCTTGTGCAGAGAATGCTAAATCCTCCGTAACAGCTGTCACCTCTTGTATACTTGCTGACATTTGTTCAGATGCAGAAGATACCTCTTCCATTTTAGGAGTAATTTTATCCATACTCGACTTAATCACTTGGAACTTCGTGATAGCTTCGTCTGATACATGTAGTCCGTTTTGAACATCCTCTGTAACTTTTGCCATGATGTTTACGGATTGTTCGGTTTCTAACTGGATGCCATGGATTAACTCGAAAATTTGTTGTGCAGATTTCTGTGATTGCTCCGCCAACTTTCTAACTTCATCAGCAACGACTGCAAAGCCTTTTCCGTGCTCTCCTGCTCTTGCTGCCTCAATTGCTGCATTAAGAGCCAGTAAGTTCGTTTGATCTGCAATGCTTGTAATAACATCTAAAATAGACGTAATTTGCTTAGAGCGTTCATGTAATGTTTGAATTTTCGTATTTGAATCGGTCACTGATAAATGAATAGAGTGCATTTGATCTTTTGTATCTCGAACTGCCTTTCCACCTTCATCTGCCTGTAGCGTTGCATGCTGTGAGAGATCCGTCACGGTAGAAGAGATCTCCGCGATATGAAGAATAGCCTTCGAAAGCTCCTGTAACGATTCTGCATTCTTATTGGCACTCGTCGTTTGCGTATCAGCGCTCGTCGCAACATCTTGAATCGAAATGGCCACTTTTTCTGTAGCAATGCTCGTTTGGTTAGCATTGGCTGTTAACTCTTCTGCCGACGAAGCTACCTCTTCGGCATTTTGTTCAATTTTTTGAATAAGAGTTCTTAAACTGTCTTGCATATCGTTAAAGGCTTGCCCTAGCTGTCCAATCTCGTCATGAGATTTTACCGTCACTTTTTCAGTTAAATCACCATTACTGATGGTTACTGCACTATCCTTGAGCGCTTTAATCGGTTTTATAATTGCCTTCATGACAAAGAAGAATACAATCCCACTGATTACAATTGCAGCGATTAGTACAAGAAACGTTTTATACAAAATAGATGATGCTGATTGGTCAATTTCCTTCGCAAAAATTGTCCCTGTGATTTTCCAATTTGTCAGTTCATTCGTTGTAAAGAACAGAGTTCGGTCATCACCGTCAAAGACATAATCATACGTGCCCGATTTGCTGTCGTACATTTTGTCCATGAAGCTTTCTTTTATTTCGCTACCCGGTTCAATAGTCGGATGTGAAATAACCAATTTATCTTCATCAAAAATAGAAGGATATCCATTTTTTCCAATACTAATGGAACTGGATATTTTTTGGATATTTGTCAATTTTATATCAATAGCAACTACCCCAGACTGATCTTTTACTTGACGAGCAATGGTTACGACCATATCTCCAGTACCAGCATCAATATAAGGTTTCGTAATTAAAACTTCTCCCTTTAATGCTGTAGCCTTTTTATACCAGTCTCGTTCCAAAAGATTATAATCAGCGCTATTCGATTTTGGTTCTAGAAATAATGAGCCCTCATTTGATCCAAGATAAATGCTCAGAACATCCGGATGTAGCTTTATATATTGTTGAAATTTTGTATGTACTGCAGATCCCTGCTGTTTATACATAGAAGAATCTATTTCCTCGCTAAACACATTGATGTCGTTTTCTTTTTCGCTAATTGTTTTATCAATTAACGTATTTAAAATATTTACACTTTCATTCGCACTAAAAAGTATTTCTTCTTTTATCGAATTTTTTGCTGAAAGATACGATAAGCTTCCTACAGAAATAACTGGGATTAGTAAGATAAGAGCAAATAATGTGTAGAGCTTACCCTTAAAGCTTCCAAATAATCGTTTCATGCAATAGCTCTCCTTTTGTTTTCACAAGTTTTTAAAATATGTTTTATCCGATTCAGTTTCAAAAAAGAAAACCGCCTCGGTTCGCAACCTTCCCTTCTCTTATCGATTAAATTTTCTTCCTATGCTTTTATCGGACGAAATACTTAAATTCAAACCCCTTTTTTCATTTTTTTGATTTTCTTAACATAAATTCTTCTATTCTTGACACAACTTCAATATGTAGTGAAACACAAAACCCCTATGTATCACGTTTTAACTATGATACATAGGGGCTATTGTTGTTAGTATTTAAATGCTTGAATCGATTCTTGTAGGTCAACCGCCATTTTTGCCAAATGTGTAGAGGCCGCTGCTACTTCTTCCATTGCTGCATTTTGTTCCTCAGAGGATGCCGCAACATTTTGAACATTGCTACTTGATTTCATAGATACTTCGCTAATGTAGTCGATTTCTTTTACAAGTTTTTCGATATCTTGATGGATCATTCGAATAGCTGCTGTAACTGATTCGGTTTGTGCTTGCACATCATTAATGGCATTGTCAATTTGCATGAAATTATCTCTTGCCACATTTACTTTTTCACGACCGACTTTTACAGAATCATTACTATTGATCATGTCTTCCTCGATTATTCTTGTATCCTCAGTAATTTGCACAACAACCTTTTCAATATCTACTGCTGCTAAATTCGATTCATCTGCTAGCTTTCGCACCTCTTCTGCCACTACGGCAAAACCCTTGCCATGCTCACCGCTTCGTGCTGCTTCTATAGAGGCGTTGATAGCCAATAGATTTGTTTGGGTAGCTATATTTTTAATAACATTGACTGCTGAGACGATTGCTGCAGTATTTTCATCTAAGTCTTTAACACGTGTACTTAGCTCTGCTGTATTTTCCGCAATTTCATTCATCTGTTCAATGACATTACGAACTGAGGAACGTCCTATGCTAGCCATATTTTTAGTTTCTACTGTTGCATCGTTCACATGATCAATACTCGTTGATATGTCATTCATTTTTTTAAAAATATGGGAGGATAAGTTACGTACATCACCTGTCAATGTATCCTGTTCTTCAATACCATGGGCAATATCTTGAATCGATTCTGAGACAACTTCTGTTGCCTGTGTCACTTCCATACTACTCGCTGTGAGCTGCTCGGAAGTTGCTGCTACTTGTTCAGATGAATTAGCGACATGCTTCATAGTATGACTAAGCTTTTCTGACATCGAATTAAACGAAGCTGCCAGCTGCGCAAACTCATCTTTTGATTTAAATTGCAGGTGCGTTTGTAAATTGCCATTTGAGAATTTGTCCATTTCTACTACAGTTTGTTGAATATTTTTAGCGACTCTACGACCAAAAGCTGTCGCAATAATAATGCTTATAAGCAAGGAAACAATTGCTAATATGGCAATTTCTTTGCCACTGTTGTCGCCTTTTTGCTTTGTAGCCTCTATACGCGCCTGCATTTCGTCCTGCTGGGCCGTTGCCATCGTTTTTCCAAACTCAACAAGCTTTAGAGAGCCTTTTCCTAAAATCGGTAATGCCAACTGCTGTGCTTGCAGTTTTTCCCCACTTTGAAAAAGCGGTACAATTTGTTCATCTATTGGCTTTTCCCATTCCTCTAACTGCCTTAAAAACTGTTCAAAGTCCTTATTTTTATGTCCGAGTTCTTCAAGACGATGAATAGATTTATGTAAAGTATCTCTTATTTCGAGATGATTATTGAGCATGTCTTCTTTACCATATAATATATACCCCCGAATAGCGGCGTTTGCCCGAACCGTTTGGAAGGAAATATCATTATACAAATTGATTAATTCCGTCTTTTTTTCGATTTCCACAAGTGTTTGTTTATTATCATTTAAAAAATATATGGCAATACTAGTAATTAGTAACAGAAAGACTAAAACTATACCAAAAGAAAATTGCAGTTTTCGTTCTACCGTTGATTTCATACGACTCCCTCTATTCCCCTCTAAACGTTAATCCACTTAAAGTATAGACTAAATTTACCTATCTCCATATAATAAGTGCGTCTTTTATCATAAAATAACACAAAAATTTTACAAAAATAAAACATATCACCAAATGTCTTGACTTCTCTAAATTCTAAACAGCAGCTTCAAAGCACGCCTCTATTTATGGGGGTTTTTAGCACCCACTAAAATTTGAGTTACCATTTCATCGGGCGCCCCCAGGATGCTTTGCTCTGCGCGTCAGCAACAAACGTTTTTTCTGCGCGAAAGCGAAGCGTCAGCACAAAGCTACCAGTCGTAACGGAAGTCACCCCCTCGTTATGGAACTGATCAATATTTTTGAAAATATCCTATTCTACCGGTTTTAAGAAAAAACATTCACTACGCTTCTGCTAATCTAATTGGTCCAAATACCTAATTTTAGGTATACTATAATAATAGAAAATGAGTAAGCCAGATTTGTATGTGAGTTTAGTAGTAGGCTCTAATTGTGATATCGAATCTCTTGCATTACGCTCAGTACTTGAGTCATTTGGTGTTCGAGTAACACTTCATTTAATAGGAAGACCAAATGATTTTATTGATGTTTTATCAGGAGAAAATTTGAATGATCAAATAGATTATTTAATTTTAAACTTTCACGGGATGAAGGACGCTTTTGCATGCCAGAGCTAGGCCCAGAAATTTATGTGTTAAATAAACCTAGAGGTGAACTTTTCGGTCCTCAAGAGATCTCGAATTATTGTAAATTAAAGTTATTGCCTCTGGCTGTACTCTAGGTGAAAAACAGCTAGCAAATGCATTTTTAAAAAGTGGTTGCCATTCATATTTAGGCCCGAATGATTATATAGATGGGAATGCAAATTTAATGTTTCTTATAAGATTTATGTACGAAATCATCGCCAATAAGCGAACACAGCAGGAAGCCATAGAACTCGCAAAATCGATTGACGAGGAAACTTCAAAGTATCAGCTTTATTTTGCATAGAAGATAAATCCGAAAAAAAATCGTAGCCTATGCTACGATTTTCTTAATTATCGTTGATGTTTTTTTACCATAGACTCTGTAAAAATCTGAGATTGCCCCTTTGGAATACTTAATGTTTGCCAATCAGAGCCCTTTAGTTGTTTAGCGATGTAAACGATTTGACCGACATGTTGTGAATAGTGGGACATTTGTCTTTCGATAGCGTCTATCACGGAATGCCGTTCTCCTCTTATCGTTATAAACCTTTGTAAATCAGTTTCCTTTAATCCTAGTAAAGCATCTAAAAATACTTGCCAGCCCTTTTCCCATACCATCATAATCTCTTCTTTTGTCTGAAGGCTATCGTTAAATTCATCGTCACGATTTCTCGTTTCTTTCTCACCATCTGTCGTTAGAAAGTCAGTCCATCTCGATATCATATTACCGCTAACATGTTTTATGATAACGGCAATACTATTGGATTCTTCATTAAAAGCCCAATGCAGTTGTTCATTATCCAATTGTAAGAGTGTTTTATCACCTTGTTCTTTCACACTTTTAAATCTTTTCTGAACAACGTTTAAGTAAGTCTGCCCCATGCTCATTCATGAACGCCCCCTTTGTATGTCCATTAGCTGCTATAAATATTTTATATCAAACAAAATCTTTCCCTCATTCTACACTATAAACGAGGCTAAAGTTATAAAGGTTTAAATTTGAACCAAAAAAACCGTCTCTTCATACTATTGAGACGGTTTCCTTCTATCCATTATAAATTTTCATCAATATATGTTTCTATATCTGATGCAATTGTGTCAATAGGGACATCCTCGGCATTATCTGCAAATCCAGAATACATTTTTACGATTTTGCCATCTTTATCTACTAAGAAAAATTGATTTCCGTGTATCACTTGATCGCTCTTAGGATCATCTTTCACCCATATTTTAGTTGATTTTATAGCGAACTGCTCGATATATTTTTGTGAATATCCAGTAAGAAGATTCCATTTTGATTCATCCGAAACATTATATTTGCCTAAATAATTAGCTAATATTTCAGGCTTATCTACATCAGGATCAATTGAAAACGCAACAATATTATAATCTTCCACACCTTTTTTCTTCAGCTTTTCTTGAACTTGCGTCATATTAAAGGTCATTGGTGGACAAATTGATGTACAATTTGTGAAAATATACATACCAATCCATGGTTTCCCTTTTAAACTCTCTAAAGAAATTTTTTCTCCGCGTTGATTGATATGTTCAAAATCCGGTAACTCCAAGCTATAATCTGCTTTAAATTTTGTATTTCCACACGCACTCAGCACTGCAGCTAATGCAAAAAGTAGAACAAGCCCAATTATTTTATTTCTCATCTTTAACACGCTCCCTACTAACACTATCCCCATCCTATCGTACGATGTAAATATTGGCAAGGACACTCAAGTGACAGCTTTCGTACATCTTTGTGAAATCGATTTCACTTTAAGGAAACAAGTGCATCATGAATTGCATCTAATTTAACTTCTACTCGATGTAGTAAATAAAACGACACTAAGATAGGAAAACCGATATCCGATATCATGTTTAACCACTGTTCCATGTGGCCCCTCCTTTACTAAGCTTATAATAAATTCTATTGCTAAAATGGTCCTTGCAGAAAATTCCGCAAAGACCATTTCATGACTATTCGATCCCTAATTCAAATTCTCTTACTTGTCGATCAACGATGCGAGCCCCAGTCATTGCCACCAAAGCACTAGCTTGTCTATCAAAAACATTTTTAACGATAATCGTTTGCATGACCTGTTGAATTTCCTCCGCTGTTAAATTTGGCTTCGGTGTATCAATCGCAATCGTTGTCGTTTTCCCTGCTGCTGTCTCGAATTGCAGCTCTAAAACTTGTGTCATTGCTTTCCCCCCTTAGGATAAGTCTGTAGTTTCTTGTTTTACAATGCTATCTAGTGCGTGTGAAGATAGACTTGCAATGGCCTTTGCTACGTCTACTAAATCCTCTGCTGTATGCGAGCCGTTTAAATTGCGGTACGATTTAATTGTAAACACGGGCTCGTTTTGTGCATTCTGTCCAGTGATATACTTCAAGCGCAATGTAGCACCTATGAAATTGACTTTTGCCATGAGCGTCACCTCCTTTACACAATATATACTGACTTATTGCTAAAAAAGGGACATTTAGGATGGATTTTTTTCTGCAAGCTTTTATAATAGAGTAAGAGAAGGCAAAGAGGTGAACGATTTGTTAACTGGTTGGTTTTTATGGTTTATCCTATTTTGGGTAGTTGTGCTTATTTCGTTTATGGCGATAGGCGGATTTTTCATGTTCCGCAAATTTTTAAAGGCATTACCGAAACAGGACGGTAAATCTGATTTAGATTGGCAAGAGTATTATTTAGATAAAACGATTCATTTATGGGGACAACCTGAGAAGGAGCTTTTATATGAACTTGTAAGCCCTGTACCTGAGCTATTTCGACAAGTAGCAAAGGAAAAAATTGCAGGGAAAATTGGCGAACTAGCTATAGAAGAAAAAGCACCTGCCATTGACCAAGATTTAATTATTCGTGGCTATATCCAAGCAACGCCAAAGCGCGACCATAAATTTTTACGTAAAAAGTTAGATGAAATGCAAATTGACATCGCTCCATATGAACATTTGTTTGATTAATGGTACGCTGCACAATGATTTGTGCAGCGTTTTTACTGACCTTAGATAAGTTTCATCATATATTCTCTGCTAGTACAGGGGGAGTCAATCCATCACTCTGAGTTCTTACCCTCACTTTTTTTCCGTCGCCTTTGTCTTTCTTTTCGTCATTCGAACGACGCTTTCTGTCGCTTTGCCAAGCCTCTCAATCGCTCGAATTGCTCTATCCATCAGCCAAACTGCGCGCAACAAAAAAACTACACTAGATGAAATCTCTAGTGTAGTCTTCCCATTAAATATTCTTTAGCGGAATTGTTTTTTTGATTTTAATAAATTGAATAAGCATTGCGATTCGCCAAGGAAGTAACATAGCGAACGCTAAAATCCAAAACATTCCTGCTAACTCACCAACGTCAATGGAGCTACTTAATATCATTTTTGCAATTACACGGAATACTAATAGTCCGATTAATATAAAAACGAATGCTTTTGAACGCTTTAAATAAATATCTTGGCCTTTTACTTCAAATTTAGAAGTGGCAATTAAGATTGTTGAGAACACCATTCCGACTGCTGTCGCTTCAAGGATTTGCATAGGTGGTACTCGAAATTGTTCAAATAAAAACATTAACGCACCTGAAGACATTGCAATAGGTGGAATGATAATTTTCTTCTCATTTGTCGGTTTCTTAGATGCTCGCATACGAATAACCATGACAAAGGTACCCATAAAAATGGCCATTATGGTTGAACCTATTACATAATATTGAGAAGGGATATTGTCAAACATAAAATTTCCTCCTCCAATGTCATTAACAATTTTGTCCAAGTAATTGATCAACTACAGCCTTTAATCTTTCTGGCTCGAAAGGTTTTGTCATAAAATCCTTTGCGCCACTTTCAATTGCTTCCACGATTAACTTCTGTTGTCCTAAAGCTGTAATCATAATTATTTTTGCATCTGGAAATTCGGGGATGATTTCTTTTACTGCTTCTATACCTGTCATAACGGGCATCGTTACATCCATCGTTATTAGATCTGGTTGTAACTCACGATACATCGCCACAGCTTCTTTACCATTTCCTGCATTGCCGACTACCTCATAACCCCATTCAGAAAACATATTACTGATTGCAACACGCATAAAGAGCGTATCATCCACTACTAAAACTGTAGGCACATGTTCATCTCCCTCCACGTTATAGTACAGTATGGCTTCTTTAGTTTAGCAGATTAGAAGCCTGTAAATCCACCAAAAATAGGCTGTAAAATGCGTGTTAAATACGTTAAACCGTCGAAGAATAACATTACACCAACGACAATCATAATATAACCGCCGATTTTCACAATTTTTTGGCTATGTGTACGAATCCAAGTCATACGTGCTATAAAGAAAGATAACACGAAAAACGGAATCGCAAAGCCTAAATAATAAGCTAACATATAGCTAATGCCTGCGCTTGGATTTGCACCAGCTAATGTAATAATCGATGCTAAAATTGGACCTGTACAAGGCGTCCAACCAGCCGCAAATGCTATTCCGATTAATACTGATCCCAAATAACCAGAAGGTCGGTTTTTAAATTGGAATTTTCGATCCTTCATTAAAAAGTCAATTTGTAGTAATCCCACAATCATTAAACCAAATACAACGATTAAGATGGCACCAACCTGACGTAATAATGTGTGATAATTAAGGAAGAACTTGGCGGCTAATGATGTTCCTAGTCCAATCATAATAAAGATAATTGAAAATCCTAGTAAAAAGAAGAGGGTATGCAAAACTGCACGCTTTTGCATCATACCTCGTTCCGATTTTAGCTCGTCTAACGACATACCTGTTATGTATGATAAAAATGCTGGATACAGCGGTAGGGTACATGGTGAAATAAAGCTTAAAAACCCTGCACCTAAAGCTAAAAATACGTTAATATCAGTTTCCATATTTTTCACTCGCTCCTTACAGTTACTGTTTCCATCGTACCAAAAATCACTGTAAATTGCGCCCTTCCTGTTTGTGAACGTTTCATGGCAAAAAGGTGTTGAAAAAGTGAAGTTCCATCATATTATCATACAAATTTAATTTTTAGACCTTATTAAATCAACGTGTATTTGCTAATGTACTTTTGCATTATGCGCTCCCCTTATATTATCTGTCAACAAAATTCGCCATAATTCTACACTTCAAATTTTGTCTCTTTGAGCATATCAAAAGACACTAGCAACAGAGCTTTTGCTGGGCTGTTGTAAAGCCGCCGTTACCTGCCGCTTGCAGAGTTGTAGTACCCTTTTTTATTTACTGTTAATAGTTCGTAAATTAACTTTCTTCATGTATAATTAAAAAACAATAGAGCAATTGATAGCGATAAATGAGGTGTAGTCCTTGGAATTAAGAAAAATTAAACCAAAAAAAATATATGAAGAAGTATCTGAAATCCTCTATGAAAAAATTAGAACTGGCGAACTGAAGCCTGGTGACCGACTTGATTCAGTAGAACAACTTGCTGAACAATTACAAGTAAGCAGATCTGCCATTCGGGAAGCTCTTTCCGCTTTAAAAGCGATGGGGCTTATTGAAATTAAACAAGGCTCAGGTACATTTGTTAAAAGTAATCAATCCAATCAACTCGATTTCCCCTTATCAACCGCCATTTTAACAAATAAGCAAGATATCTCACATTTGTTAGAAGTACGTAAAATTATCGAAGTAGGCACTGCAGCTAGCGCAGCTATTCATCGAACAGAAGAAGACATACAGTCAATGATGCAAATTTTGGATGAGATGAAACGAGTACAAGGAGATGAAGAGCTAGGAGAAAAAGTGGATTTTCAATTTCACGCGGCCATTTCTGCAGCGTCTCAAAACCCCCTACTTACAACTATATTGGACCAGGTTTCAGCTTTAATGATCGCAACGATGAAAGAGACACGTCGAATTTGGTTGTACTCTAAAAAAATTACGAGCGAAAAGCTGTATGATGAACATATGCAAATCTTCCTCGCGATTAAACAGCAAAATGAAGAGCTTGCAAAACATGCTATGGCTTCACATTTAAGTAATGTGGAAAAGGTCTTAATGCAATATTTTGAAACAACTAAATCTATGAAATAAGAAGATGAGACAAAAGCGTTTCAGCCAACAAAAATACCGAACTATCCAATGAAACGCCCATGAAGTGTTTCGGAATAGTTCGGTTTTTCTAGTTATCGTGTTTTGTTAATTTAGAGATTATTCGGTCTTACGAAGGAACCATTTTAGTTTGTCCCAGTTTCTTCGAATTTTTCGAAAATTAATAATAAACACCTTTTATTCATCTGAACAGTTGTAGTATTATAAAAACAATATATTTATTCACTAAGTCATCAGATGACCTGTTGATTAGTTATTTAGAGAATAATAGAGACAAAAAGGAGCGATTTTCATGAAAGTAACACTTTTTGCGACTTGTTTAGTTGATATGTTTCAAGGTGATGTAGGAAAAGCTGTTGTGGAAGTTCTAGAAAGGCTTGGCTGTGACCTAGATTTTCCTGAAAATCAAATTTGCTGTGGACAACCTGCCTATAATAGTGGCTACGTAAAAGACTCTAAAAATGCTATGAAAAAAATGATTACCACCTTTGAACATGCCCAATTTGTTGTCTCCCCTTCTGGTTCCTGCGCTTATATGTTTAAGGAATACCCAAAGGTGTTTAAGGGAGATCCAGTTTGGGAGCCAAAAGCGCAAGCATTGGCAGATAAAACATATGAATTTACTGAGTTTATTGTAGATATATTAAAGGTCGAGGATGTAGGAGCACATTTAGAGGGCAAGGCTACTTATCATACCTCCTGTCATATGACACGTCTACTCGGTGTTACAGATGCACCGTTTAAACTATTAAATCAAGTAAAAGGCTTAAAGTATGTAGAACTCCCAGGAAAAGAAAGATGCTGTGGGTTTGGCGGAACATTTTCAGTAAAAATGGGCAATATTTCTGGAGAAATGGTCAATGAGAAAGTACAAAATGTTGAAGAAACGGGGGCAGACATTTTAATCGGTGCAGATGCTGGCTGCTTAATCAATATTGGTGGTCGAATTAATCGACAAGGTAAGCCTATTAAAGTCATGCATATTGCGGAAGTATTAAATTGTCACTAAGAGGGGGTAAAAGAAATGTCCATGAAAACAAGTGATGAACGCTTTAATCATCGTGTAACGAAAGAATTAGAAAATATGTTTATGCGCGGAGCTGTATCAAGCGCACAGGAGCGCTTACAAACACATCGGCTACAACAAGCTGATGAGCTCGGTCATTGGGAGGAATGGCGCTCTCACGGCGAAGAAATTCGAAAGCATGTGCTGGCGAACTTAGATTATTACTTATATCAGCTAAGTGAAAACGTCTCTAAAAGAGGTGGACATATTTACTTTGCGCAAACAGCGAAAGAAGCGACAAACTATATTGAAAGTATCGCGAAAAAGAAGAATGCTGCTAAAATTGTAAAATCAAAATCTATGGTGACAGAGGAAATTGATTTAAACGCCGCTTTAGAAAAGCTCGGGTGTGAGGTCATTGAAACTGATCTTGGAGAGTACATTTTACAAGTAGATGATCATGAGCCACCCTCTCATATCATTGCTCCAGCTTTGCATAAAAATAAGGAACAGATTCGTGACATTTTTAAAGAAAAACAAGGTTATGAGAAAACCGAAAAGCCTGAAGAGCTAGCTCTATATGTACGTGAAAAATTAAGAAATGATTATTTAACAGCAGACATTGGCATTACAGGCTGTAACTTTGCTATTGCGGAGAGCGGCTCGATTACACTCGTGACAAATGAAGGAAACGCAGATTTAGTAACAGCCTTGCCGAAAACACAAATTACGGTAATGGGAATGGAAAGAATTGTGCCTACATTTGAAGAGATGGAAGTACTAGTAAGCTTATTAACAAGAAGCGCGGTTGGGCAAAAGCTAACAAGCTATATTACCACATTAACGGGAATCAAAGATGAAGGTGACACAGATGGACCAGAGGAATTCCATTTAGTCATTGTTGATAATGGACGTGCTGATATTTTAGGCAGTGAATTCCAGCCTATTTTACAATGTATACGCTGTGCAGCTTGTGTTAACGCATGTCCTGTTTATCGACATGTTGGCGGTCATGCTTATGGATCTATTTATTCTGGGCCAGTAGGTGTCGTTCTTTCACCATTATTAGGTGGCTATGAGGATTTTAAAGAGTTGCCATATGCCTCCACATTATGCGGTGCCTGCACAGATGCTTGTCCTGTCAAAATACCATTACATCAGCTTATTCATAGACATCGTCAAGTAATTGTCGAAAACGAAGGAAAGGCACCTGTATCGGAAAAGTTATTAATGAAGGCCTTTGGTCTAGGTGCTTCCTCCCCTGCCCTATATAAAATGGCGACAAAAATGGCTTCACCAGTGATGGCTCCATTTACAAGAGATCAGAAAATTTCTAATGGACCAGGTCCACTAAAAGCATGGACGGAAGCAAGGGATTTTCCAGCCCCCAATAAAGATAATTTCCGTGACTGGTTTAAACACCGACAAAAAGGAGGCGATGAATAATGACAGGTACAATTGAAAATAGAGATGTATTTTTAACGAAAATTGCAAGACAGCTTGGACGTGCACCAAAAACAGAAATCGTACGGCCTACATGGCAATATAACCCTCAAGATCGTGTCCTAAATGATGCTACACAAGATGAGTTACTAGAGGTTTTAGTTGAACAATGCAAAAATATTCATACGGATATTGTCATTACAAATACAGCTAATCTTCCTGCAGATTTACAAAAAATAGTTGAAAATTATGGAGGTCAATCTGTTATAACATGGAAAGATGAGCGTTTCCAAAACTATGGCCTAGGAACATTAATGACTGAGCAATGGCCTCAAGAAAAGATTCAACTGTACGAATGGAATTCTGAGCAGCCACAGGAAAATATTCGACAAGCTGAAAAAGCTAACATTGGCATTACGATAAGTGAAATTACATTAGCAGAATCGGGAACTGCAGTACTTTTTAGTGATAAGGATAAAGGTAGATCCGTTAGCTTTTTACCAAAGAAGTCTATTATTTTAATTCCTAAAAGTACTATTGTACCACGCATGACGCAAGCAGCCCGCTTTATTCATGAAAAAGTCAGACGTGGCAAGCAAATTGCCTCTTGCATCAACTTTATAACAGGACCAAGTAATTCTGCGGATATCGAAATGATTCTAATCGTTGGTGTACATGGACCAATTAAAGCTACTTATATTGTGATTGAAGATCAGTAAAACCGATCAACCAGGCATACTTCAACATTGAAGAAATGCCTGGTTTTATCTGTTGCAGTTGCAATAGTATTTCGTTGATGGATAGTTAATCGCTAATAAACTTTCACTAATCACCGATTAAACTGTGCATTTCTATGTTACATTAATTTGCTACACTCTCAGTTACTATCTTCTTTTGTTCATAAAACTCTGGATGTGCTTCTTTTAAAACAGATGTTCGTAGCATAACTAGTGATATCGTCACGATAATGACACTCGTGATAAGTAAAATAACCGTTGCTGGGAATGTATCGTACAAGATGCCGTATACGATCATACCAATCGGCATCATTGACATCGCCATTGTTTCCATTAATCCCAATACGCGTCCACGATATTCTTCTGAAATTAACTTTTGCATATAAACCATAATTGGCATGTTGATCCCCATCTCAAAAATAGCGAAAATAAAGTAGATTACAATATAAAAGATTACAATAGCTAGATAGGATAAATTCGTTATTAATGGAACAACCGCCAGTCCTAAACTACTAGCCAACAGCAATAAGCTAATTTTAGAAAAACGTAGTGGCGCCTTAACCTCTTTACGTGTTGCGAAAACGAGGGAAGCTACAAGCATACCAACTGCACCCGAAGCCTCTATAAAACCAAAATGCGTTGATTTTACTTTTAGTAATTCAATAATAATATAGGTCCCCCCTACAACGATGGCAGAGAAAAACAAATTAATCCATAATGAAATCCACATGATTGTTTTAACAACTTTTTGTTGCTTAATATAACGAAAGCCACTAGCAAGCCCAGCCCATATCTTTTCCTTTTCTACAGTAGGTTCTCTTCTACTATAGAGAGTAAAATTCATTGTCGCTTCTAAGCAAAAAGCAATTACATAGGCCACCATATGTACAAGCAAAAAGGCTTTCATAGAGAAAAATCCATACATCATTCCACCGATTACTGGCCCACCAATTGCTGCTAATGACACTGACATTTGATTGAATGACATTGCTTTCTGTAGGCGTTCTGGATTTACTAGTGTAGCGATTGAGGAAGAAAATGTTACACCTGAAAAGGCTGAGCATATTGTATTAAATACAGTTGCTATATAAATAGCATAAACCGACAAACCGACCATTTCTGTATAGAGTAGTAGCCCTGAAACGGTCAATATCGTACCTGCTTGTGCTAATAAAATCGTGCGTTTCTTTGAATAATTATCAGCTACATACCCTGCCAGAGGCGCGACTAATGCACGAGGCAAAATGGAACATATCATAGTAGTAGCAAAACTCATCGCTGACCCTGTCAGTGCCAAAATATATAAACCTATCCCAAATGACAATACATGTGACCCTAACAACGAGATCATTTTACTGGTTGTGAATGTCCATAAATGGTACGTCGCCTTTTTATACTTTTGCGCTTCATTCATCTAAAACCCCTCCATATTTTTAATTATTTTAAAAAGTTTAATTTAATTAAACAAAATATAACACACCTCCCTCTTCCCACGCAACAAAAAGTTTAATATAATTAAACAAAGGACATATTTTAAAAGGAGGCGAGGCAGTGGACTCTTTAGGCACACGAATTCGCAAATTAAGGAAGGAACGAAAATTAACATTAGAGGCACTTGCTGGTGATCGTCTAACAAAAGGTATGTTAAGTCAAATTGAAAATGATAAGGCCAAGCCTTCGATGGAAAGTCTAGAATATATTGCAGAGCGTTTACATGTAAAAGCAAGTGAATTACTTGAAGAAATAGCCCCTTCTACGATACGTCACCTTTTAGAACAGGTGGAAATATTATATGCAGAAGTAGAGCTAGGTAATAATACAGAAAATTTACAACAAATCAAAGAGATGATTAAGCCTTATGTAGAAGAGCTTCCTCTTAGCTATGAAGCTGGTCGTTTACTTTATATATATGCAGTAGCTCAATATCAAGCGGGATTAACGACATGGGAATCACCGCTTCAACAAGCACGCTTTATGTTTAAAGAAATTAATTTACTAAGTCATTGGTTTGAAACTTATAGATTACAGTCCGCGATATTCACGGAAGATCGAAACTATAAAATGGCTTATTCCTGTATCTTACAAGCTAAAGAAGAAGCTGAACAAGAAAATTATCAATTAGATTCACGAGATGCTGGAAAAATGGCTTATTTTATTAGTGTTTTTCAATTAGCAATAGGGGAACATGAAGCAGGTAAACAACTCGTTAAAGAGACAATTGCCAATGCACATAAAAATCAATTTTACTCTTATATTGATGATATGTACCGTATTGCAGCGTTTTGTGCCATGATTGACAATGATTTTGAGCATGCAGAACATTTGATCAAGAAGCTAGAACAGTATCGAGTTTTTGCGGAACAAGTGGATGTAGATGCTTTTATTTTCACATTACGAGCACATTACTATAACAATTTCACTCATGATTATGAAAAGGCACTAGAAGAAATAGAGCGCTTTCGTCCACTTATGGATTTGGGATCTGTTAAATTTGATGAAAACCTATATTATTCTGAAAAGGGGAAATCCTTATATTTACTAGGTCGTTATGAAGAAGCAAAGGAAGCTTTTGAACATTTTACAAAGCTCCCTTCATTCATCCAACATCCATTTGATATATTAGGCTTAAATGAGTCCTTTTCCTATAAAGCACTTTGCTATGCACATTTCGGTGAGTTAACAACTGCCTACGAAATCGCCAAAATGGCCTATATCGATTCTCAGGATTTAATTGATCTACCCTATAAACAAAAAATCGAAGAAACTTATTATTCAATTAAAGCACAAATTAATTCGGTTCAATAAATAAAAGGGATTGCACATTTTAAAATTTATGGCAATCCCTTTTTGACTTTTAGCTCGATTTATCTCTCTTCATTTCCTTCTGAATGTTGCGAAGAGCTTTTTTCGAACCACGCTCTATATCATGCTGAAGCTTGCGTTCTTTATAATCTACAAACAATGTCTCTAAATCATATCCTTCTGGGTATAATTCTGTTGCCGGTAGCTCTAATACCAGTCGTTTAACATTTATCTTTACGAATTCTCCCTCATAGAACACGACAACATTATAGAAATTATCCATTTCTTGATAAACGATTCCAACGTCAGCATGATCTAACAGCTTTACACGATCTCCCTTTTTAAAATCATACTTTGCTTTGGTTCTCTCTTGCTCAATCTTAGGCTTCCTGATTTTACTGTCATTTACTTGTTTTAGATGATAATCCTTATTGTCAATATAGCTCTTCGCTCTTTGTAATACGGTTTCACGTATATTCATTTTCTTAGAAATCCATAGCGCATTACTTTCTCCAGATGTTCCGATGACTAATTGATATAACGGTTCTAAAGTTTCACTATTAAAACGCATAGCCGCATTCATAAAATCACTATGCATTTCAGAGAAACGCTTAATTTCTCCATAATGGGTAGTTGCTACTGTCATGCAGCCCATATGATAGAACTCCTCTAAAATCGAAATCGCCAATGCTGCTCCTTCATTTGGTTCCGTCCCACTCCCTATTTCATCAAATAACAAGAGAGTATTATTATTGGATGCTCTCATAATATCCGAAAGATTTTTCATATGGGAAGAAAACGTACTAAGTGCATTTTCAATACTTTGATTGTCACCAATGTCTACAAAAATGTGATCAAACACAGCTATTTCAGTACCTTTATCTGCAACAATATGGAAGCCTGACATTGTAGCCAATGTTAACAAGCCAATCGTTTTGAGAACAACGGTTTTACCACCTGCATTCGGTCCTGTAATGATCAAGCTGCGATAGTCTTTACCAATTTCAAAATGAAGTGGCACCGCCTTACCTGTTAACAATGGATGCTTACAATTAACGAGCTTAATATAGCCAACATCATTTAAGCTCGGTTCAGCTCCTCCAATGTGCTTGCTAAACTTGGCTTTGGCAAACACCATATCATATTGGCTAATTAACTCCATGTTGATATTGATTTCACGAATATTTTCCATCAGGAGCCCAGATAAAGTCGCCAAAATCTGATATTCCTCCACCGCTTCCTCTGCTTTCAAAGTAGCCAATTCCACATTTAATTTTGCTACTATACTAGGCTCCATAAAGACCGTTGCACCTTTAGATGAAATTTCTACAATTGTTCCTTGCACATGATTTTTATAGGAAGCCTTAATGGGAATCGTGTATCGATCATCCTTTTTACTGATAAAAAATTCCTGGATATATGTTTTATTAGCACTATTATTTAAAAATTTAGTTAGTCGGTCTTTAATTTTTTCCTCTGTTGTCTCGATATGATTGCGGATACGCTTTAATTCTCTACTAGCAGCTGAATCAACACGATTGGCTTTAATCGCAAAATTAATCTCCTCTTCCACACTTTTAAATTCAGCCATCGAATTAGCATAGGATGCAAGTACTGGCGCAAAAAATTCCTTTTCCAGCATAAATTTTTTAATTTTTCTGCACCCTCTTAAAAAATCTGAGATGCTAACCAATTCACTAGGGTCTAAAATAATCCCCTTTTCAAGCTTTTTGATAGTATTGTCAATATTCGTTACCCCTAAAAACGGGACATGACCTTCTGCATCTAAAATGGCTCGTGCCTCTGTCGTTTCATTCAATCGATTTTTTACAACTGTCAAAATTGGGCTCGGCGTTAATTTATCTAATAACTGTTTACCTAATCCACTGACACAGTATGATTTAACGATTTCCTTCAATTCATTGTATTGTAACTTCTCAAAAGTAGTATGATTCATTGTTAATGTCTCCTCACTATGATTTTTCCATAATCATTCATGAAGATACCTACTCAATAGATAGCAATGATTTTTTATTCAATTAAAAAAGAGAAAAAAGCTGTGGGGATCCCACAGCTTTTACATTACAAGGCATGTGTAAACAAGCATCGCGAAAAAAACTTCAATCAATTATGCCTCGGCATAATTGCGTTTGGAGGCTTTAGGCCAAACACGATGTTGGTCACTCCTTCGTTGCCACAGGCCGCAGCGTTTTTATACGGAGTTCCTCTAACCGCTATTAAAAGAAGTATTTTTAGAGCATTACACGCTTTATAAAGTATTGTAGGTATCTTCATAGGTATCGAAATAAATCCATGACTAAATAAGGGGTCACTTTTATGACATAAATCCCCTGTCGTCATTACATTTATTTCATTAAGTTGTTCCTATTTAGAACCTACCGCACTCATCAAAAGCACCTCTCATTAATTTATAATATTCATCATTGTTATCTAATTGATTGACGTTATATTACTATATGTTGACAAAAAAGTAAAGTTGCATATTTTTGTCTAACAATAAAAGAAATCTGATTAACTATAAATGGACAAACCAACAATTAAGCAAACTGTTCCAAGCAATAGGTAAATTATTATTTTAGTAACCTAATAAGCTAATTTATCTAACCAAAGTGCTCCATAATAGACCCACTTGACCAAAGCCTTCATCTTTATGTACTACTATCCTACCTAAGCTTTTTTACCGCTCTACTTTTAATACAAAAAATTTTTTCCTTCTTTACATAAGAACTAATATGACCTAATTTTTTAAATTTTTTATCGTACCATATTCTATTATTTAAATTATCTAGCCAGAAAGTTGCTTTTTCCAAGTCACCATTCTTAATAAAAACTTTTATTATTTTTTTAAAAGGAGGGCTGTATTGAAATTCTTCACACTCTACGATAGTCATTCCTTTATGAAAATTATGGGAAGCCTCTTTATACATTTTTAATTCTGAGTATACTAGCCCAATATAAATATAGGCACTTGATATTTCCCTAGGAGTAAATGGTAGTTTCAAAGCCTTCGTCATAATATTAATCGCTTTATTTTTCATAAAAAAAACATCATATAGATTAGCTTTTTTGACAATGCGATTATACGCTCTTGATGCTTTATCTTTTGGTAAATTTTTTATTTAGAATACCCCCTGTATCTTTCCCAGCAATATAACTAAAGCCGTCATTGAATATTTCTTTTCTATATAACTATCCGTTCTGTGCGCCATCTTTACTTAGTTTTGCACAAAGATAACCAACTATATATTCTCTACTTGTCATTTCTTCTATATCTTGATTAGCTACTAGTTCTCCTATAGCTTGGGAAATAATGTGCCATAATTCTGTGGTTTCATACTTTTTATATGGGTGATTCATTTTAATCTCCTTTTATTTGTATGATTTCCTAGTTTAAAATACCAAAAATATATTACCATACAAATATTTCATCTTTATATGGCAATGTTTGGCAGGATCCTCTTAAAATCCCCCAAAATATATTAATCCATGAGAAAAGGACCTGTAGAAAATTTCTACAAGTCCTTTTTTAAGCAGATTTCTGATGAGCCCTTCTCGTTTCAATGATTTTCGAGCCTGAAAATAATAGTAACGCTGCCCAAATAATGCTAAATGCTAATAGTTCTATTTGACTAAACGGTTCTTTATAAAGCACAATTCCTAAAATTAATACTATTGTTGGCGATATGTATTGAATAAAGCCTAATAAATACAGTGGAATATTTTGTGCACTTTTTGCAAATAAAATTAATGGCACTGCTGTCACGATTCCACTGACAATCATGAGGATGTCTGTTTTCACATCAACATGTAAAAATGAGGCTTGATTCGTTGTAAAAAGGTAAATATAGTAGCCTAAAGCAAACGGTAAAATAAATAACGTTTCGATGGCTAGACCTCTTGTCGCATCAAGCTTAATTTTCTTTTTCAGTACACCGTAAATGGCGAAGGATAAAGCAATAAGAAGTGCTACCCATGGGATTGACCCATAATTAATCGTTAAAATAATTACTGCGATAAAGGCAATTCCGGTAGCTGCCCATTGCGCACGACTAAGTGCTTCTTTAAAGAAAATAACCCCAAAAATAACTGACAGTAAAGGATTAATATAATAGCCTAAGCTCGTTTCAATTAAGTGGTTATGGGTAACTGCCCAAATATATAAATACCAGTTCATTGAAATAACAAATGAAGCTCCTGCAAGCTGCCAAAAATGCTTTTGGTGTGACCACAAATATTTTAAGTCTGCGATAAGATCTTTGCGCATTCCAAATACTATTACTGCTAGTACTGTAAAGACAAAGGACCAAATGACACGCGATAATAAAATTTCCATACTCGGGACATGCTCAAGCAATTTCCAATAAAGCGGAAATGCACCCCAAAAAGCATAGGCTAAAAATGCAGCCAAAACCCCTTTTTTCTCATTTGACATTGCCTCTAACACTCCTACTCCATATAAATCTATACGGCATTTCGTAATATTACCTTTTAAAGAATAGACTAATTATAGGACTTTGATTGGGAACTGTAAATGCCAAGTTTTAATAAATTGACATTAACAAAGTTACTCTTTCATTTCAGATTCAAGCTCAGAAATATATTTGCGCACCGTACTATAGCTAATATCAGGATTAATTTGTCGTTTTATGCGAATGTGGATTTCTTTAATACCAACTCCCTGCTCTCGCATATCGCGAATCATAGATTTTAATGGACCTGACAGGGATTCCTTTGACAGAGCAGTATATTTACTTAATTCAATTAATAGCTCTGTATTTTGTCGGCGAATCTCCTTTAGCTCATTTACGACACAATTATATTCTGTTAGCTTTTTTTGTAAGACGGCGTTTCGCTGCTTTATTTTTTGCATGTCTTCCACAAGCTCAATATTTTTCTTCTTTAATACTTTTCTCTCTTGCTCTAAAATAGTGTGCTTTTCATCTAAATCTATATTCATGGCATTGTACAGCTCTTCTATATGCATTAATTCATGGTAGCGACTTTTTAACACGAGCATTAGGTTTTCTGTCGTATTGATTGCTAGTGCTCCATCCTTTAAACGTTCACATGATAATGAAGTAGGATTCATTTTGCTCATCCTCTTTTAACCCCATGATTGATTATTTTATGTAATCGAATTGCATTGTTTAGCATATTTCCTCTTCCTTCTTCTTTGATAATCATTCTCATTTATCTTATCATAATGAGGAATTTCTATTTTGTCAAAAAAAGCTTCTTGCAAGGTAATATGCAAGAAGCTTTACGATTACATTTTTTTCAGTTTTTCATATTCAAGCTGCAGACGTTCAATACGTTTACGGCCTTCCTCTCGATTTCTTGCTGTTTCTGCTTGAATTTGCTTCGTTTCTTGAATACCAGACATAATTGTTTGCCATGTCGTTTCAATTGTTTCGATTTTAATGCTTGGGCTACCAGCCGCACGCGCGATATTAACACTATTTTTACTAATATTTTCTGCATTTCGTACAAGCATTTCATTCGTACGACGGTCTAATTCACTCATTGAATCTGAAATAAGCTTTTGGCGTTTTAACGTCACCGCATGGATAAGTCCTTGCTTAAATATAGGAATTGTCGTCACAAACGCAGAGTTAATTTTAGCAATTAAATGGTTATTCCCTTGCTGCATTAATCGAATTTGTGGAGCAGATTGGAATGAAACTTGTTGCGCCATTTCTAAATCATAACGACGTTGTTCTAGTAAATCAACGGCACGTACCATCGTTTCATATTCCATTGCCGCTAACTGATCACCAGTTTGTGATTTTTGTTCAAGTGCTGGTAAGGATGAACGTACTTCATCTGTTTTCACTTCAATTGCCGCAATAAATTTACTTAAAGTTTGGAAGTAATTTAAGTTTTGATCATATAAATTTTCAAGATCAATGGTATTACGTTTCATTTCACCTTCGTATTTTTGAACCTCGCGGAAAATGACATCCACTTCCTTGTTCATGCTGTCATATTTGGATAGAAACTTTTCTAATTGTTCCTTTCCTTTACTAAACAGCTTAGTAAGGAAGCCACCTTTTTTATCCTCCGCAAAATCTTTGGGATCAAATTTATCCATAATTCTATTTAAATTATTTAATAATACACTTGATTCCTCAAGCTTGCTTGTTTTCATCGTTGCTAGCATTTTATCTGAAAAAGTAGAAATACCATTCGCAGTTTCTTTTCCAAGCTCTAGCATAGCAATTTGGTCTTTCACATCAATTTTTTGTGCTAATGCATGAACCTCAGGATCTTGCTTTAAAGCAAGTTGATTTTGAGCAATTTGTGATAGCTCTTGCTCAGAAACAAGTACTGGTTTTTTTGGCTCTTGCTCTACCTGCAATAATGGATTAGGCTGTAGTAATGGATTTTCTGATGCAAATGGATCCTTTGATTTTAATAGGTCGTTGTCGAATTCAGACATAAAAATTTTACCCCCTGCGATTTATCTCTTTTATTTACATACGATTCCAAGCTGAAAAAGTTTCATTTTAGTCAAGTTTTACAAAACAAGAGTCACTGAACCCTCATGATGCTCTAGTTGAAAGCTAATGAGATATATTAGAACTATTGACAAAAAGCTTTAATTGCTCACGATTATTTAAGATTTTTGCCCAACTCATCACGCATAGGTAGCTGCTGCTCAAGTTTCACAAAGAACTGTTCTCTCTCCTCTTGTGTTGCTAGGCGTTGACTAGGTGATTTTTTTAATGCTTCAATCATTCTTGAATAACAAAACTTCACCCTATTCTATAAATTATAGCTTGTTTCATTTGGAAATTCGACTTTATCCACGAAATACTTTACATAGTTTTCTAACACTAGTATATTTAGGCTTTATCCCCATGACCTAGGGTTGGTTCCTGCTCTGATTGTGCGCCATAACGATGAAAAAAGCAGCTACTTAATGTAGCTGCTTTCATCATCATGTAGTCACTTTTAGGACAGTTTTAATTTTCTTAATAACGCCACCTGAACTATATGTTAGCACGCTGCGTTTATAGAATGAAATACTGAATAAATAAGCAACAATAATTGTCGCTATTAAAATACCTAACGATAGAAGTGGTACCATTACGCCAATATCAGTAGCCCCGATACGCATCGGCATAATCATTCCTGATGTAAATGGAATATAAGAGAATATCTTAATGATAAGAGTATCCGGATTCCCCATTCCTGATAACATAACATAGAAACCAATTAATGTAATCATCATGGCTGGCATTAATACTTGACCTGCTTCTTCAACTTTAGACACTAAAGAACCGAATAATGCGCCTACAATTAAATAAAGAATAATTGTTAATAGTAAGAATAGCACGGCATATATCACATAACCAATCGATAATTCACTAACGATACTAGCTGCCATATCCCAAATAACACCGTTCTTCGCAAATTTCGCATAGATTAGGAAGACAACTATAATCATACTCATCTGTGTTAATGCGAGTAATAGTACACCAGCAATTTTTGCTTTAAAATGGGTAGCTGGTTTTACACTTACTAGTAGCATTTCCATTGCACGTGAACCTTTTTCAGTCGCAATTTCCGTTGTAATCATAGATAGGAATGTAGAAATAAAGAAATAAATTAAAATACCAACTGCATAAGATACAAATTGTCCTGATTGTTTTTCTTCTTCGCTTTTACCACCTGTAGACTCTGTATTTAAGTTTTTATCAGTAATAATCGTTTTGGCATCCATAATTTGAGCTGCTTGGTCTGGCGTTAATGATAACTGTTGTACAGCATAATTTTGACCAGCAAGTTGAAGAATCGAATTTATCGCACCTTGATCATTTAATTTCAATGGAGTGAAAGTGGCAATTTCAGCATGTAGCTGTCCATCTTGATCTGTTATTTTAACGATTGCATCTAGCTTTTCGTCTTTGACCTTTTTCTCTAGTTCCGTTATATTCGATTCATTTTGTATAAATTCCATATCGCCATTCGATACAAAGAGACCACTTAAATCAGCTGTCGTTTCATTGACGATTGCAATTTGTTGCGCTTGATCATCACCCGTAAAAAGTTCTTTAATATCTGACCAAAAAACTGCAACAGACATCCCAAGTATATAAATGCATGTCATTACAACAAAGGATTTTGATTTTATTTTTGATGTGTAAAGCTGTTTCATTAATAAATTAAACTTCGACAACGTTGCCACCCACCTTATCTTTAAAGATCTCATCTAACGATAAATAATCTAAGCTGAATTTTTCTATATATTTACCATTGGAAAACTTCTCGAAAATGCTTTGTGCATAGCTCTCATCCTCTAGAGTGAGCACAGTTTGCTCTTTCTCCACTCGAACATCTTTGACTCCCTCAAGCGTCAACAATTGAGTTGTCGACCATTCTGTACGTACTGCCAATCTAGTTTTTCCGTATTGTTTCTTTAAATCTAGTAGACTGCCTGAAAACAGAGAGACTCCTCGTTTTAATAGACAAAGATGATCGCATAGCTCCTCTACATTATCCATCTGGTGACTAGAGAACAAAATCGTTGTGCCCTGTTCTTTTAAATGCAATATTGCATCTTTCAGTAAATCTTTATTCACAGGATCAAGTCCACTGAATGGTTCGTCTAGTATTAAGAACTGCGGTTTATGAATAAAGCTAGCAATCAGTTGTACTTTTTGCTGGTTCCCTTTTGACAAAGTTTCAGCCTTATCTTTGCGTCTTTCTTCGAGCTCAAATCGGTTAATCCAATAATCAATCTCCTTCTTTAACACCGACTTCTTCATACCACGTAGCTCGCCAAAAAAGTAAAGCTGATCCTCTACCTTCATCGTCGGAAAAATGCCTCGTTCCTCTGGTAAATAGCCAAGTACATCACGGTTGATGGCATTAACGGATTTGCCATCCCACGTAATCGTACCCGCCGTTGTCTCCTGTAAATCTAGAATCATTCGGAACGTCGTTGTTTTACCGGCTCCATTTTGTCCAATCAGCCCAAAAATCTCCCCTTTTTCAATGGTAAAATTTAAGTTGTCGACTGCTGTGAAGTCTTTGTATTTCTTCGTGACATGTTCTAATTGTAATGTCATCCTTTTCCCTCCTACGCTTCAAATATATGTAATTCCTGTTGTAGTCCTTTTTTACGTCTTTCAACCTTCAAAATTTGCATACACATAATTATTACGACTACAAAATTCAAGAATGATAATCCCGTATTTAAGAATCTTTCCGTTGATTCACCAAGTCCAATATAAAGATTGATAAATCCAATTAATAAATTAAGAAATGCTACGGATATAAAAAGACGGCTTATTGATTTTAAATACTTTATTTTCGAAGAACTATCTGAAAATAATTCAAATGGACCTTCTGATTTCTTTTTACGGTAATAAGCCCATACTCCAAATTTTGAAACAAACTCAATATTCATCGTGTCTAAAAAGTCATAGTATTCCTGGTTTTTGCCTTTGACTAGTTCATTGCGATAAATATATTGACCAGGTTCTCCTTTTTCAAAAATAAAGTATCCCACCGTTGTACGCTTTAGATGCCAACCTTGTTCCGCCATTTCATTTACCCATGCTTCTTCCTTTTCATAATCAAGAAAAAAACGATACACTCTTTTTTTCATAAAGTCCCACCTCCAATCTTTAATCGTATAAAACTGATGCGAACTCCTGGTTAAATATGCGCCTTGATAATAGTTTTATAACTATTGATTGTTTTTTCTGATTTCCCAGAAAATAATTATGAGGCAAATACGAAATCCCATACTTATGTAGCTTTCTAATTGGCATTAATGCAAAATTGAACAGTCTACTATACTAATCTGTAAACAGATTCAAATCCTTCTTCAATTTATTGCGCACACGAACAAGTTTTAATAATGGAATAGAAAAAAACACGACTACAAGAATATTAGTGATATTCATTGATAATTTCATCCAGTCTATTGCGTGTGTTGAAAAAATCCCACTCAGACCAATTAGTCCTATAGCCAAATTAAGAAGGATAAGCGATAGTAGCACGGAAATTCTTTGGGACAGCTTATTAATTTTATTTTTCTTATCAGAGTAAAGTTCAAAAGGTCCATCATTTGCTAGTTTCCTAAAGAAGACGAAATTGCCAGAACGATCTACCTGTTCAATTCCTGAGGACCTCAGAAATTCAAAGTATTCGTCTTCATATGAGGCACCATATCGCTCTAATTCATCATGCCGATAAATATAGCTACCTGGTTCTCCACGTTCGAATGTAAAACGTATCCAAGCGAACTTTTTTAAATGCCAACCTTGTCTTGCCATATCGTTAACCCATTTCTCAATATCATACGGGTTAACGGCCAATCGATATTTATCCATTTGTTCCATCCACCTTCGTTATACGGATGCCGTTGTCAAAAAGTTCCCTTAATCTTAAAATTTCGTATTCAACGACTTTTTTTCCACTCTCTGTAATGATGTACTCCTTTTTTCGTCCATCACCTTCTAGCGCCTCAATCCATCCTCGCTCGAGTAAAGTTTTGATTGCTCCATAAATCGTCCCCGCTCCAAGCCGAACACGACCATCACTCATTTCCTCTACCAATTGCATGATGCCGTAACCATGTCTTGCATCAAATAAAGCTAATAAAATATAATAAACGCCTTCTGTTAATGGCGGATACTCTTGCGTCATACAAATCCCCCTTTTTTATATCGTCCAACAATATATCGTCAGCTGATATAATTAAAATATATCAGCTGACGATATAGTTGTCAACGCTATTTTTCCATAAAAAGTTATTAATTATACCTCGGCATAATTGCCTTCGGAAGCTTTTGCCGCTACGTTACACTACGCTTTCGCACAAAAAACATCTGTTGCCCCAAGCGGCTCATCGGACGCCCCCAGGAAGCTTTGCTCTGTGCGAAAGCGAAGCGACAGCAACAAAGCGCTCAGTCGGAACGGAAATCACCCCCTCATTTTGCAGGAGAGCTGTACATTAATATGACACCTTAATTCGTAATAGTTTTGACAAATGAGTGATATTCGCCTATTTTGTTCTACACTTCTAATCAACTCTTCATCACTGTTCACCAATTCGCAAAATACCGGCAAGTTGTTTATTTAAGGTACTTACGCTATCCACAAAATCTTGACGATACCATTGAATGATTAGGCCAATAATTGCGTTTGCTTGATACGCACTATAATACTCAATGGATATCTCATCATGTACATTATTATGGAGTGCGATATCTCTTTTTAGCAGAGCAAAAATTCCATCAAATAACATGTAATAGTATGTCAGCGGCACATTCTTGGAAAAAACAATACGATAGAACATTTTAAAGCGCTCAATATGATGAAAAATACGAATAGTATTTGGATCTATTTGGTTTTTATCCAATGTTGTTACTACACGATACGGTTCTTCATAGGAATTATTCAAATCCCTCATAATTTCCTGAAAGTATTCCTCAAATAGGCCTTCCTTTTGCTCATAGTGCAAGTAGAAGGTACCCCTATTTACCTTTGCCACCCGACAAATTTCTGCGATTGTAATGTTTTCTAAAGGCTTCTCACTCAATAACGTTAGTAAAGCATTATGTAATGCTTGCTTCGTTTTGACAACTCTTAAATCGTTAGCACTCAAATTTTCTTCCCCTTACTAAACAGATTTTTTAGATGTGTTGATTACTGAACAGTTCTTAGTATTTTGCGCATTGAAATCGCTTACAAAATCATTATATTATTTTAATGAACACATGTTCAATATTTAACATTTTATATCCTCGAAATCACTGGAACAAACGCTGGTGAAAGAACATAAATTATAGGAGGTTTTTGAGATGAGATTAGAAGATAAAGTAGCTATCGTAACAGGTGCAGCGTCAGGTATGGGTAAAGCAATTGCAGAAGGTTATGCCAAAGAAGGAGCAAAGGTCGTAGTTTCCGACTTAAATTTAGAAGGTGCACAAGCAGTTGTTGAAAGTATCCAAGCAACTGGTGGCTCAGCGATCGCTATTCAAACAAATGTTGCATCAACAGAAGACTTACAACGCTTATTTGATGAAACAAAAAATGCTTATGGCAAATTAGATATTCTAGTGAATAATGCTGGTATTATGGATGGCATGGAGCCAGTCGGTGAAGTTTCTGATGAACGTTGGGACAAAGTATTCGCGGTGAATACAACTGCCGTAATGCGTTCGATGCGTATGGCAACAGAGATTTTCCTTGCTCAAGGACATGGAGTTTTTGTAAACAATATCTCTGCTGGTGGTTTATATGGCGCTCGTGCTGGGGCTGCCTACACTGCTTCTAAGCATGCTGTTGTTGGTCTAACAAAAAATACAGCATTTATGTATGCAGATAAAAATATTCGCTGTAATGGTATCGCTCCAGGTGCAGTGATCACAAACATTGCTTCTTCCATGACAAATGTGAGTCAAACAGGTGTAGCTCGTCAAGCACTAGGTTTAGCTATAAACCCACGTGCGGGACAACCTGAGGAAATTGCTCAGCTCGCTATATTACTTGGCTCAGATGAAGCAAGTTTTGTCAACGGACAAGTAATTACTGTAGATGGTGGCTGGACAGCTTACTAAGCTTCAACATACGAAAAAGCACGCACATGAAATCCATTGTGCGTGCTTTTGATCATTTTTATTTAAATTTTTCCCGCTCTTCTTGCTGGGAATAAGCATCCTATAAAAACACCAATTAACGCTGGTAATATCCATCCTAAGCCCATGTCGTAAAAAGGTAAAAAGTTGGAATAAGCTTTTTCAATCGCATCAAAAATACCCAATTTCGCTGCAGGAATACTACCCACTAACGCTTTATAACCATCAATTACACTAATAAAAATTGTAAAAATCATAGCAATCGCATATACCGTTTGTTTATTTTTAAATAGTGATGAGCATAATGCAAGGACAATTAAGACAATTGCTAGCGGGTATAAGAACATCAGCACTGGAATGGCAAACTTAATAATATTCGTTAATCCGAAGTTGGCGATTGTAAATGACACAACGCACAATAAAAAAACAAACCATTTATAGCTTAATTTCGGGAACACTTCGTGGAAAAACTCACTACAAGATGTGATTAAGCCAATACTTGTCTTTAAACAAGCAAGGACAATTATAACTGCTAATAAAATAGCCCCGTATGATCCAAAATAGTGATCTGCCACTGCGGCAAATATTAAGCCACCGTTATCAAATGTACCAACAGCATCAATACTCGATGCCCCCATATACGTTATTAAACCGTATATTAACGTCATTAATGCCATGGCGAAAATACCAGATTTCCACGTTGCTTTAGCAATTTCCTTTCTATCTGATATTCCTGCGCTTTTAATCGCGTTAATTACAACAATACCAAAAGCTAATGAGGCTAAAGCATCCATTGTGTTATAGCCTTCTTTAAAGCCTGTCATAAATGCCGAATCAATATAATCTCCGATTGGCTGCTGGAAATGGCCCATCGGTTTTACAATACTAATAATAATTAAAATAAATAACACAATCAAAAATGCTGGTGTTAAATATTTTCCGATATAATCCATAATTTTCGCTGGATTCAATGAGAAATAAAAAACGATGGCAAAAAATACGAAACTAAATAAAGCAAGTAAAAGTGTTGTGTGCTCCGCTTGTATATACGGTTCAAAGCCAACAACAAACGGAACTGTCGCTGTACGTGGAATCGCAAAAAAAGGACCGATCGTTAAATAGAGAGCTAACGAAAAGATGACACCGAATAACGGGTGGACACGGCTCGCTAAGTCACGCAAACCGTCACTACCTGATAAACCGATAGCTAAAATACCTAGAAACGGTAAACCGATAGCTGTTACTAAAAATCCAATTAAGCCAAACCAAAAGTTGGTCCCTGCTAATTGTCCAAGCTGAATTGGAAAAATAAGATTCCCTGCTCCAAAATACAGTCCGAAAAGCATTGTGCCAATGACTGCATATGTTGAAAAAGGTATTTTCTGTTGCATTTTGATGTACTCCTTAGATGTATTTAACCATTGCAAACAATTTATATGAAGAGATTTCTCATTACAATTCCACTATATTAACATAGCATTTATTTAAAAAACAATAGTTGTTTTTTCTTTTTAAACTAGGCTACACCTAACCGAAATTCATCTCCCACTTTCACTGGTGCTGTCACACACCTTCGCGTTTGGAAGTGAGGACTTCTTTCGGGGGGAAATAGAGAAAACGAAAAGAGCTGTCTGCTGACAGCTCCTTAGTTTGCTACAGACCAATCTATGTGATCTAAAAACTTGTATACGTCCTCATACACTTTTTCACGTTCTTTATCTAATGTAATAATATGACCAGAATTTTCATACCAAATAATCTCTTTATCATCAGTTTCTACAGTGTCTAAAATGAATGGTGCACTTTCTTGATAAAGATCATCATCTAATGAACCTTGCAGTATTAATGTAGGTGCTTTAATTGTAGATAATTCATCGCGTGTTTCTGTAGTTAAACGTGTAACACCGTCTAATGAATCCTTTGGTGTAATACGTAGTTCATGTAATTCAGAAATAATTTGATCTTTTGATTTATTTTCAAAATGTTTATATAAACGAGCGTAATGATAAAGTCGAGTAAATAAACCTTTAGAATTGTCGCGTGTTATAGGTGCACACATTGCAACAACTGCTTTAACTGGAAACGTCTCCGCTACTTTTAAAGAAAATACACCGCCAAGTGAAATCCCTGCTACAGCAATTTCCTCATAGCCTTTACTTTTTAAGAAGTTATAACCTTCCACAACATCGTTCCACCAGTCTTCTGGTCTTGTTTCAAGTAACGCTTCTGGTTCTACACCATGCCCACTATAAATCGGTGCATGAACCGTATAACCACGTTTTGATAAAAATTCTCCTAGCTTTTTCACATCTTTTGTGCTACCTGTGAATCCATGCAATAATAGTACGGCTTTTTTGCCTCCCTCAATAGTTAGAGGTTGTGGCTTAGTTAAATTCATTTTATAGTATCCCCTTCACGGAAATTTGTAATTGTGTAATTTATGTGTCTATCTTAACACCCTTTATTCATAATGTACAATTTATAGTTTTTATCATATTAATGTGTTTCATGCATTAACGATGTGAGGTTAATGACTGTTATATAACGCTTTTTGTTACTTTTTTTTTCACATTTCATTTTTAAGTGCAAAGTTTTTAAAATCTTTTTTTCCAGCATTAACGGGCAATAATTTATCTGTATCAAAAACGAAGTCAAAATTCTGTGAATTCAAAGAAATTAGGTGAGGGATGAACTGCCCATAAAAGCCCGATTAGTGAAGATTAATAATGAGTGGGAAAAATCCCACTCATTAAAGTTTCACTTTATGTGCCTATACTTCCTACTCTTTTACCGTTATAATGCTGTTAACTCAAAAATAACGAGAATAGAGGTGAAATAATGGAATGGCAACAATTGGAATACTTTGTCACAGTAGCAAAGCTTGAGCATATGACTCGTGCAGCTGAAACATTAGCGATCTCTCAACCAGCATTAAGTCGTTCGATTTCAAAGCTTGAAGAGGAATTAGGAGTACCCTTGTTCGACCGTCAAGGACGTTCGATTATGCTCAACCGATATGGCGAGCTTTTTTTGTATCGTGTCCAACGCATGCGTAAGGAATATGAAAAAGCCGTTCTAGAATTACAGGAGCTCAATAATCCAGAGCTAGGAGATGTATCACTCGGTTTTTTACATACACTAGGGACTAGCATCGTACCTGATTTGATTCGCGCTTTCCGTCAGAACCATCCGCATATACGCTTTCACTTTACACAAAATTACTCTCATTCCCAGCTTAAGCAATTACTCGCGGGAGAGTTAGACCTTTGTTTACTTGCATCGATTGACACGGAGCCGCCTGTTTGCTGGAAGGAGCTGTGGCGTGATGAGCTTTTTATTATGGTGCCGATCGACCATCCCTTCGCTAACCGGACAAGCATTAAAATGAAGGAACTTGAACATGAGAATTTTGTTCTGATGAAAAAGGGTTACGCAATGCGCCGTACAGCTGATAAATTATTAAATGCTGCAGGTATCAAACCGAAGATTACTTTTGAAGGTGATGAGGTATCAACAGTTGCTGGTTTTGTAGGTGCTGGGCTTGGCGTCTCGTTGCTACCTGTGGATGAAGACTTGAATCCGAATAAATTAGCTAAAATTCGTGTAGAGGATATGGTTTGTGAACGGATAATAGGTATGGCTTGGATTGAAAATCGATATCTTCCACCTTCAGCAAGGCAATTTCAACAATTTGTATTCGATTTTTACGAAGAAAAGTAATGGCAAGCCACTATCATTCATAAAAATTGTGCCCAAGTGAGTAACAATGGTTACTCGCTTTTTTTACGAAGAGCGTTCCATAAAGATAATTTTCAATTTTCTTGAACAACAATAAACCACCTTCTCCAAATGAAAGGTGGTTACTGCAAAGATGCTACTTTATTTCACTACATATTTTAATTGATACGAATACATATCTGTTGTATCTCCATTAAGCTCAAAAAGCCCCTGTTTTGCAAGGGTCATCAGGCGTTTCTCAACAAACTCTTCACTTAAATAGTCATCAATTGCACCAAGTGTTTCACCGATGATACGCATCGGTATAAGCCATTCTTCATTTAGTTCGGCATGGGCTCTTTCCGCACATTCCATAATAATTGGATCCAATGCGTCTTCCGCTACATGTACAATTCCATCTTGCCAAATTCGCAGTGTACTATGGTTTTGTTTCAGCTCTTCCCATTCCTTTGCAAGTTGCTGACACTCATCAATAGAAAAGCGCTTTGCCTCAGAACGGAGTTTCATGAGCAAATCTGCTGAAAGTTCACCTGATTGACGAATCCTCAAGTTTGGCTGTACACGCTTTAGACCCTCTGTAACATCAATCCCATATACCATACTATATTTATTAATCAATTCGCTCATAATAAGACGTAACCCAATCTCTTCATGAGTACTTTGGCTATACCAAACCCAGACATCGACATCGCACGGTAAACCTGCAATTTTTTTCTTCCATGCCTGTTGAAGATCCTCGTACAACTTACGTTCTTCATTGTCCCTAAAGATATAGGCTTCTAACCAGGTTTTTCGTTCTTCTGCGCTGCTTAGTGGACCAATCGAGAAAATCTCATTGACACTAAGCACTGATTCATCTCGTTGTAAATGATGCTGTCGTATTGCATGCTTTATCGAACCTTGTGTAGATAAGCTAAACGTTATATGTAAAATTGCCATAAATATCCCCCATTTTACTGTTTACTCAGCGCTATTTGTATCCCAATAAAAGTGAAAAGTACGCCTTGAATCATATTTAATCGTTTAGCAATTGCAGGTTTACCAATAATCACCTCCCTTACTTTACCGGCAAAAATGCTAAATAATGAAAATAGCAAAAGCGCTTGTACTAAAAATACAAAACCCAAAATTAACATCTGTAAACTTACATGGCCATTAGAAGGATTTACAAACTGTGGCAATAGTGCTAAGAAAAATAAAGAAACTTTTGGATTTAAAATATTCATTAAAATGCCTTTTCGATATAATGTCATACAGGCTTGTTCATTTTGCTGTTCCAGCGTGAATGGATCACCTTTCGCGCGAAACGATTGCCAAGCTAAATACAATAAATACGCTGCTCCTGCAAACTTAACAATAGAAAAAATAACTGTTGATTGATAAATAATCGCTGAGATTCCTAGAACAGCCGCTCCTATATGAACGAGCAAACCTGTACAAAGACCAAGTGATGTCGCTATACCAGCCTTTTTATCCTGTGTAATACTTTGCGCAAGAACAAATAAATTATCTGGTCCAGGCATAAATGTTAAAATAATTGCTGCTCCTAAAAACGCCAATAACGTTGAAAACGTCAATACTACCCCTTCTTTCCATTACTTTTAAATAGGCTCATCAACCTAACATATGTTTTAACAAAATGTCACACCCAACTTTCGATAATAAACAATTACTTTTAGAAAAGAACCATTATAATGTGGTTTTATTTCCATTATACTACACGACGATTCCCTTTTTTCTAAATTTTCGCAAAAAACATCTAACCAATTATACTTGCTTAAGCAACACTTTTCTCTTTTCATACATTATAATGAATATTATCATAACGTAAAGGTCGTATTGTTTTGGAGAAAGAGGTGTTTGTCGATGGCAGTAAGTGATATTGTAAAGCAATATGAAGACGAGCAAGGAAATGTCTATTATAAAATGAAAACACATGATATCGAAGTACAAGCTACACAAAATTCAGGGTTAGCGCCAGTTATTACTTATTTTATGGGTGAAAAAGAGATTACTGATGATATTCGAAGTTTACGTTTTAGCCCTCGCCCTCCCTCAAGTTATATTCAAGATTACGATGAATTTCAAACTATGCTTTATGCTAAAGAACAACGTGCCATCAACGAACTATATGAACAAATGAGTATAAAACCTAAAAATATGTCTTCAGGAACGCAATTATTATGGAGCTTTTTCGTAATTGTTATAGCGATGCTCCCACTATTAGTCGCAATCTGGTGGTACAATTAAACAAAGTTGTGCTTCCCTCTCAACGTACCCTCGATTGTTTAGTATTACCTACTTATTTATTCGAAACTTTTTATTAACATTCCTAATCAGCTTGACAGACTTGTTAAAGTAGTGCATTCTTTATTCAATTACTTTTTGAGGAATGAGATATCATTCAAAAAAGATATTCTATTATAAAAATAAAAGCGGCGAAGACTAGTACCTAGAAACTACTTGATCAGAGAGCGATGCCCATCGGCTGTAAGGCATTGCACAAGAAAGACTAAAGAACCTACTTCGTAATACGTCCTAGCTAAACTAGGCGCAGTCTCAAGCGTTATGAGCAAAGTGGAATGTCAATGACGTTCAATGTAGGTGGTACCACGGAAAGCAAACCTTTTCGTCCTAATTTATTAGGATGAAAAGGTTTTTTTATTTTTAGCGAATCTTAACAGCTGCTAAAGTTTAAATCATATTGCAAATGTAATGGCAAATTGGAGGTATTGTAATGGAAAGAAAAAGAATCGTCGTCAAAATTGGGAGTAGCTCCTTAACAAATGCAAAAGGTGAAATTGATAAAATACGTTTAATGGACCATGTTCAAGCGATAGCTGAATTAAAAAAAGACGGTCATGAAGTATTACTAGTTTCATCAGGTGCAGTTGCAGCAGGCTTTAAACAGCTAGGGTACCCTTCTCGTCCCGTCACAGTAAAAGGAAAGCAGGCTGCGGCGGCAGTTGGGCAAAGTTTACTTATTCAAATTTACAATGCTCTATTTAGCATTTATGATATTGTACCTGCTCAAATTTTATTAACACGTACTGATTTTTCAAAAAAGGAGCGCTATAAAAATGCCTATGCTACATTTGAAGAATTATTTGAGCGCTCCATACTACCAATCGTTAACGAAAACGATACGGTATCTGTTAGCGAATTAACCTTTGGAGATAACGACATGTTATCGGCACTAGTAAGTGGTCTTGTTCATGCCGATCAGCTCATTATCTTAACAGACATCAATGGTTTGTATAACGCCAATCCAAATAAAAACCCACATGCCAAACGGATTGATCGTTTAACAGAGGTATCTGATGAGATGCTTGGTTTTGCAGACGGTGCAGGCTCGAAGGTCGGTACAGGTGGTATGGAATCCAAATTACTGGCAGCTCGAGCAGCTTTAAATGCAGGTGTCAAAGTGTTTATTGGAACTGGGCACGGTGCTAAAAAGCTTGTCGACATCTTGGAAGGACATGGTGATGGTACGTATGTTGAGCATGATGCGCTTGCTGTTTTAACAAATAATAAACAGTGGATTGCACTCACGGAAGTATCTGGTAAAATTTTTATAGATAGCGGTGCTGAGCATGCCTTATTGGCAAATGGGAAAAGCTTGTTACCCGCTGGTGTATACCGTGTCGAAGGCGACTTCGAAAATGGAGACGTTGTCGAGGTCCACAGTGACAAGGGACTGCTTGGTCGTGGTGAGGTCTTATATTCTTCTCTGGAGTTAGCACATGCGATGGGAAAACGTACAGATGAGTTAGCGAATTATCCTATTGAGGTCATACACCGAGATAAATGGCTAAAAATTCAAACAAATTAAGGAGGAATTCACATGACAAGTGAAGTTCAACAAAAAGGAAAGCTAGCAAAAGCCGCCAGCTATATTTTAAATATTAAAACAACTTGCGAAAAAAATGAGGCTCTCACAAAAATTGCTGAGCAATTAATCATTGACCAAGACACTATCATTGCTGAAAATGCAAAGGATTTAGCTCATGGTGAGAAACAAGGAATGCCTGCTTCTACACTTGATCGCATCATGCTAAACAAAGAACGAGTGGAAGCTATGTCAAGTGCTATTCAGTTACTTATTGAATTAAATGATCCAGTAGGTAGTCTTCTAGAGAGAATAGAAAAAGATAATGGACTATTGATTGAAAAGCGTCAAGTGCCAATTGGCGTTATCGGGATGATTTACGAGGCGCGACCTAATGTGACAGTGGATGCGGCAACATTATCATTGAAAACAGGTAATGCAGTCATTTTACGTGGTAGCTCTTCTGCCAAATTTTCTAATGTAGCACTTGTGGCAAGTATACATCGTGCACTTAGCAAAACGTCTATCCCTGTGGACGCTATACAATTAATCGAGGATACGAATCGTGAAACTGTCAAAGAATTATTCCATTTAAAAGAATACTTAGATGTATTAATTCCTCGTGGCGGAAAAGCACTTATTGATTTAGTAGTAAACGAAGCCACTGTACCAGTACTAGAGACAGGTGCTGGCAACTGTCATATTTATGTGGACCATTCGGCCGATTACATAAAAACAGAAAAAATTTGTATCAATGCGAAAACGCAACGCCCATCGGTTTGTAATACAGCGGAAAGCTTACTTATTCATCCTGATTGGTTTAAGGAGCACGGCACACAGCTACTAAGTGCTATGCATCAAGCAGGTGTGACAATTATTGGTGATGAAACTGTTTGTCAAGCTCTTGAATTCGCTCAACTAGCAACAGCGGAAGACTATGCAACTGAATATTTAGATTTAAAGATCAGCGTTAAAATTGTGGAAAACGTTTATGAAGCAATCGAACACATTAATAAATACGGCACGAACCACTCTGAAGCCATCATGACTGAGGATCAGTTAGTAGCAGATACGTTCTTAAATAGCGTGGATGCTGCAGCTGTTTATCACAATGCCTCCACTCGCTTCACAGACGGTTTTGAATTTGGCTACGGTGCAGAAATCGGTATTAGTACGCAAAAATTACACGCTCGTGGTCCAATGGGTTTACCAGCATTAACATCAACAAAGTATTTCATTCACGGTAACGGCCAAATCCGGGAATAATTGTAGAACTATTAATGAAGAGTCGACAGCGTATGTCACCTGTCGGCCTTCTTTCCTTAAGATTTGTAGAGGACTAGGGGCGAATTCTTCTCCAAGATGAGGCAGTTTGAAACTGTAACTGCGAAGATTCTTCTATTAGCCGAGCAGTTACTAACTCTACCTAAGCGAAAAACTTTGAAAACGGAGCGAAACGTTAAGTTTCCCCCTTTTACAAGCGACAAGAATTATAATAATTTATAGAAAGAAGGTTTTGGATGAACATTTCAGCGATTATCAAACTAACTGTATCAATGGCCCTTTTTGGCTCTATTGGATTTTTTACCATTCATACTGGCGTACCTGCTACCGAGCTAGTATTTGTTAGATGTATTTGCGCCACCCTCTTTTTAGGAGGAATGTGGCTGATCACAGGTGGTCATAAAACAGAGATATGGGATAAAAAAGAAATATTACGTACACTTCTATGCGGTGTCTTTATTGTCTTAAACTGGGTATTTTTATTTAAAGCCTTTGAAGAAATGTCAATTTCCATTGCCATTTCAATCTATAATTTAGCACCTATATTCGTATTAATATTTGGCGCATTGTTTTTAAAAGAAAAGATGACTATTCAAGCATTGCTAGCAACAGTAACCTGCTTTATCGGCAGTATGCTCATTATTGGTTTAAATAATTTTATGTCACTCTCTGAATTTATGAAATCAGGTTTTATTTGGGCATTACTGTCTGCATTGTTTTACGCGTTTACGATGCTCACAAGTAAAACAATCACAAAGCTTAGCTCCTATGCCTTAACATATATCCAAACCGCAGTCGGAATTATCATACTATTGCCATTTGTTAATTTTTCATTATTTGAGAGCTTAACGACAACAAACTGGCTATATATTTTAGGAACGGGCTTTATTCATACAGGATTTGTTTACTATTTATTTTTTGATAGTATTCGTAGCCTTTCTACCATTCTAGTTTCAGTATTAGTATTTGTTGACCCGGTTGTGGCTATATTGCTTGATATGCTATTGCTTGATTTTATGCCGAGCTTCATGCAAACAGCTGGTATTGTATTAATTTTTGGTAGCATTTTTTACACAATTTACGTACCGAAGAAAAAGCGTGTGCCTCGTAGCGGAAGCGAAGCGTCAGCTACGGACCCCACCCACCTCTAAAGGTGAAAAGATGGAAAGGTGTAGTTCCTTTTCAGGTGATATCTAAACATCTACTGAAATAAGGAACTCAGTCTAAGTACTTGATGGAACGGTCGTGCTGAGCGACGGATAGAAAGGTCAAAGTGATGGATTGAGCCGCCAAAGTCGTGGATAACCTACCAGAGCGACGGAAAGCCCACGTCCTGTAGCAATTTTTCTGTGCGAAAGCGAAGCGACAGCAACATTTTATTTTAAAGGAGTTTTCCCCGTGAGTAAACTTTATGCAATTGGTGAATTATTAATTGATTTTACACCTACTGAACAAAATGCTTCCCTTGCTACAGTTGAGCAATTTACTAAAAATGCTGGTGGGGCTCCTGCCAATGTTGCCGCTGTTTGTGCAAAACTCGAGCAACAAGCTGCCCTCATTACACAGGTAGGTCAGGATGCTTTCGGAGATTTTCTCGTAGAAACGTTAAAAAAAGCCGATGTCGATACGAACTATATTGTTCAAACAGTTAAGGGTGAAACAAGTCTAGCCTTTGTTTCCCTGACAAGTGATGGAGGTCGTGATTTCTTATTTTATCGTCGCCACGCAGCAGACTTACTTTACAACAAAGAACAACTCCCACCTAATTTATTAACAGATCATGATATTGTTCATTTTTGTTCAGTTAATTTAGTGGAAAGCCCTATGAAACAAGCACATATGGCATTGATTGAACAGGCCCATCAGGTAGGTAGTCTTGTTTCATTTGATCCCAATGTTCGTTTGCCACTATGGAATGATGAGAAGGCATGTCGTCAAACCATTTTGGAATTTTTACCAATGGCCCATATCGTTAAATTGTCCGAGGAGGAACTTGTATTTTTAACAGCGATTGAGGATGAAGAAACAGCAGTCCATTCATTATTTCAAGGGAAAGTACAAGTACTCATAATTACTCGTGGCGCAGAAGGTGCAAGTCTTTATACTAAAAAGCTTCATGTAAAGGTGCCAACTGACAACATTCATGCGATTGATACTACTGGAGCAGGCGATGCCTTTATAGGAGCATTGTTAGCTATTTTTCTTAGCAAGCAGATTACAGCGATCAATCTAGTCGAATTTTGTAAAGAGCAGGCTATTCACCTTCTTACTTTTGCAAATCGATATGCAGGAGCTTCGACCGAAAAACATGGTGCCATTGCATCTTACCTTACTAAGCGTGAAATACTATTTAAAGACAATATGCTATTTTGAACATTTGGGATGAAAATGGGACTAGGCAGACTTCCTCTTAAATTATGAAAATAAATGACTAACCGACTCAATTAGCATATTAGATTACTTGAAAAGTCCAAAAGAAATCGAATAACATAATGGACATCTTCTTCCCCACGATAGCTTCTCAGGCACTGTTGTTAAGGAAATCTAGCAAAAAACAGGCTACTCAAAAAAATAACTTGGGTAGCCTGTTTTATTTGAAGGAGAGGATACACTTGAAATTAGATCATGTTGTTGAAGTTTTACTTGAAAGTCTAAAGAATGATCAATATATTGAAGCTGTATTTTTAAGAGGATCGATGGCTAGAGAGGAGCATGATGAATTTTCAGATATCGATATTTATTGCGTTGTGAATGAAGAAAATGTCGAAGCTTTTTTGCCCAATCGCGTCCAACATATTGAAGCTTATAAGAAAACATGTTTCGTTGATGATATCTATATTATTGCCCCTCAGCTATTAGTCGTATATGAAGATATGATTCATATCGATTTATTTACAGTAACGCTCTCAGAAATAAGTGAAAAAGATGCCATTAAAATATTATTTGATCCAAATGGAATCCTTACAGCTAAACAAAAGAATACTACTTTGTCATTAACTCCACTCGAATTTCAAGATGCTGTAGATGATACTGTCTGGTATTTGTATCAATATTATTGGAGTGCCCAACGTGGAAATGAGATTTGGAGTGTTCATTTACTGCGGAATAGTTTAGAACACTTCGCCAAAGTACTACTGCATAAATATTGTCCTGAGCGAGCTTTACTTGGACTTAAAACGTTACCTAATTCATTACCCACTGACCCATTACATGAAATAGTTGATATCATGAATTGTTTGAGCCTTGTAACTCATGAGGTGGCAGTAAAGAAATTAGTGAACGCCTTCAGCAATGAATCAGATTGGATTTTTGAAAATGTGCCGAATAAAGAAAAAATTAAGCCATTATGGAAAAAAATAAAAGCGCTATTACACTAAAACAAAATAGCAAACTAACATTGGTTTGCTATTTTTTAAAATGAAAAATAAATACCACTACACCCTATTAAATTGTTTTTTTCATTAAAATATGTGGGATGCCACAATCCATAAATTCTTCACCTTCACGCTTATAGCCTAATTTTTCATAAAAGCCCTTTGCATAAGATTGTGCGTTTAATTTATATTTTGTTAAACCTTTTTCAAGTGCTATTTCCTCTAAACTTTGGATAATCACTTTTCCTAAACCGAATTTGCGGAATTCTATTAATATACATATACGCTCTAGTTTGCCATAGCCATCTACAACTCGAAGTCTGCCAGTGCCAACAGGTTGTTCGTTATAGTACACAAGAATATGATCACATGCTGCATCTAGTGTGTCGAATTCATCAAATTCTTCTTCCTCAGGCACCTGTTGCTCCTCTATAAAAATTTTTTGACGAATGGCAAATGCTGTTTGTAAATCTTGTTCATCTGTAATTTTTTTCGTGTTCATCTTTATATTCCTCCCCGTTTTTTTTGCTGTTAGGGACGTACTCTCCGTTGGTAGAACTTTGTTTTCCTCCGCCAGTTAAGCCGTCTACTTCGCCGCTAAAACTGCTTTTTCCGCCGCTAAATTTGGCTATTGCGCCGCTATACTTCTTCTTCCGCCGCTAAATCCGGCTATTGCGCCGCTTAAACTTTTTCTTCCGCCGCTAAAGACGCTTTGCAGAACCTTCACCTGTAGATATGAAGTGAAATTTCCTTGCATGGATGATAATATATAGTATAGAGCATTTTTTATTGCAAATACAATAAATTTTTTCGGAGGCAATAAATGAAGGAAATTTTGCGAGATATCGGTGCGATTGCGCGGGCACTTGATTCCATCAGTAATATAGAGTTTAAAGAACTTGATTTAACAAAGGGACAATATTTGTATGTCACTCGCATCTGCGAAAACCCTGGTATTATTCAGGAAAAGGTAGCTGAACTATTGAAGGTAGATCGCACAACAGCCTCCCGAGCAATTCAAAAGTTGGAGACAAAAGGTTTTATAGAAAAGCGTAATGAAATGGGCAATAAGAAAAACAAACAGCTTTTCCCGACAGAGAAAAGTCTCAAGATTTATTCATTGTTAAAGCGAGAAGAAGACTACTCGAATGCTAGAGCATTAAATGGTTTTTCTCCTAAAGAAATTGACAGTATTCATGACTTATTAATACGTATTCGTCAAAATATTGAAACCGATTGGGAATATGTAAAGAAAGGTCATACACGAAATTATTAAAGGCGATTCCATGCGCTTCTGAGCATTTGGGATCGCCTTCCTTTGCGAAGAATACCTTTTTAGCAATCCATAAATGTCAAATTGTGCTCCCATCTTTTCACCAATATACTGTTGATTGATCAAAAGAATGGTAACGACCTTTATGCTCTGGTGTTTATTTAGAACGAATTGAACGACTAGAAAATATTTTAGGTGCTGATTTTTTGCAGGCCCCACATCGTCTCAATAGGCTTACGATTTATTGAAAAAAAACAGCACCTGATATTTTACGCTTTTGAACGTGGATCCATAAAATCGCGTAACGCATTACTAAGCATATACAAACCTAATACAAGTATTGTAATGGCTCCACCTGGTAATCTGCGATGTAAACCGCTGCTGCCTGCTCAGCTAAAATTTCCTGTGCACGATGATAATAGTCAATTTGTGTTGCCTGATCTCTTTCCTTTAAAACATTTTCCACAATTTTGTCGTATTCAGCATTTTTAAATTTGAAGAAGTTTTCACTTTCATTTGTTGAAATGTAATCATTTAAAATATCATAGGCAGAGGCACGGCCTGTTAAATCGATTGTTGTCATTTGATAGTCGCGACCAAAGTAAACTCGGTCTAGCCAAATGCCCCACTCTACTACTTCAATTTCCACATCAATACCGATTTCCTTTAAATTAGCCGCTACGATTTGCGCGATATTTGAATACATATCATTATGTGAAGACAGGTAATTTTTGTTTTAAAGCCATTAGGATAGCCTGCTTCTGCTATTAACGCTTTTGCTTTTTCCACATCTCGCTTATACTTATTTTCCAAGCCTTTCTTTTGATAGTCCCCCATCGCTGTGAACTGATTAATGGCAAGAAAATCAGAAAGAATATGTCACAGTTATTTCTTTATAATAAATACCAAGAGAAATTGCGCTGTGCAATTTCTCTTGTTGCTTGAACTGAAATTAATTATAACTCATCCTCGGTAACCTCATTATTATTTTTATTACCATTGCCTTTACCGTTGCCGTTACCATTCCCTGGCTTTACAACCAACACATCAAATGTTAGTGTGTGCTCACCATACTTTACCCTAATCGTCGTATTACCTTGACCTTTTCCTTTTACAGCCCCTGCTTTCACAGTAGCTATTTTATCATTCTCTACTTCATAGGTTGCAAGCTTTGTAACATCTTTTTCTGTTGTTTTACCATCAAAAGTAGTTACTTCAGTAATCTTAACTGGAACTTCTTTACCTATTCTAGTTTCAACCTGAACTTGGTCAATTTCTAGTGTTACTATTGGCTCTTTTACAACAGATGCTTTAACTGTAACATTTATAGGTACTTCATTATCACCGTATGAAACAGTAATTGTAGTCGTGCCTTCACCTACTGCAGTTACTAATCCATTTACTATTGTTGCTACATTTTCATTTCCAACAACATAAGTAGCTTTTGAAGTTACGTCTTCCTCTGTTGTATCACCTTTTGCAGGCGTTGACGTTTCTGTTACCGTAAGTTGAGCAGTTTCTCCAGCTGTTAAGTCTAGCTTAGTTGGATTTACAGAAAGTGCTATTACTGGTTCTACTACTTCATTTTCATATATCTTCGCTTCACCAACATTCCCGGCAGCGTCTTTAATGATTACTGATACAGCATTTGTTTCTGCTGTTACCGGGAATGTGAAGCTACCGTCTTGATTTAATTCAAAAGCAACTGGCGCTTGTACTTCGCCTTTTACCGTCGAAATATAGGAAGCTTTTAATTTATCATTTAAATTGTAATTTAAACCGTATAAATATAGCTCTTCATTGTAGTCGATGTACTTATCTTTTATCTGTCCTGTAGCGACACCTTCAGCAACTGAACCAGTAATTTCTGGTTTAGTCGTTTTCACGATAATTGGTCCAACATAATCGGAAACTACTCCTGATGCTGCAAGACCGGTGAAGTCAATTGTATACAGACCATCTGGAATCGTTGTGGCAGGTGCTGTTCCCCATGGTTTATATTGCCCACCAATATTCAGCGTATAAGAGCCTTTTCCTAGCGCAGTACCAGCATGTAGATAACCAATGTAGCCGTCTCCGTATTCTCCACCTTCCGGATTCATAATATCCCAAAGCTCAATATAGTTAGTTGTTACATCTCCAGTTAATGTGAATGACAGTACAGCTGAGTCTTTCACTCCATCTCCGTTAAAGGATAGATCTGTTTCTGTAATTTTAAAATCTTTAAGTTCAGTTACTGCCGCGCCGCCAAAGTCAGCTGCGAATGGCAATGAAATTTCTGTAGCTCCACTGCTGATGTAAATATACCCTAGTATTTCAGAGCCTTTTGGTGCCGTAGCTTGTGAAGCAGTTAATGTAATATTTAATACTTGCTCACCAACTAGATTAAATGTTGGCTGATCGACTGTAACAGTTGCATCACCAAATGTTTTTGTCACATCAATTGATACATTATAATTGCCGCCGTTCCCTTTAATATCTTTTACTAAAACTTGTTTCGTTACAGAAATATCCCGGTCTTTAAGGGATTGGGGACCGAAAGTAACTGTACCTTTCAAGTTTTCTGAAACTGCACCAGTTCCATCTAAAATTGCGCTATCAAGTGCATAGGCAAGAATTTCCGGATGAGCTGCTGCATAAGCATCTACACGTCCTGCACCTTGAGAAAACACATCGTATTTTGTTTTATCTATAACCTTTGCTGTATTAGAAAGCGCCACTTTTACATCGAACGCGTTCCAATCAGGATTTGCTTGTTTAACTAATGCAACAATACCTGTAATATGCGGTGTTGCCATAGAGGTTCCTGTTTTACGAGTATATGCTTCCCTATAATCTGCAGCAGGGAAATCTTTTTTATACATCGGAATCGTTGACATAATGTTTGTTCCAGGTGCACTTACATCTGGTTTAATATCAAAATTTGGTGTAGATGGTCCACGTGAACTTGAAGAGTTTACATCATCTCCCAGTGTCTTTGTGGAAGCAAATTTACTAAAGCTTACTTTTCCAGTTCTGCCTGCTAATGCAGCGCGAATTGCAGCGCCATCCGTTTGTGACATATCAAATGTTGGCAGAAAATCAAATGCATCACCAAGGAATGTGCCTGAAATGTTCGGTGCATTCGTTCCACCAGCAACGTTATGAATAATTGTTGCGACTGCTCCATTGGCCTTTGCATTCGCAATTTTATCAACGAATGCGATACTGCCACGGGAAATCAATGCCACTTTACCTTTTACATTAATTCCTTCGAAGTCTTTTACTTCCCCGTTTCCAGGAACAGCAACTAGGTCAAATTCTCCTTGAAGCTGTGTTGCTAAATTTTTCCCAAAAGTCGTTCCCATTAACGGAAGCTGTTTTGTTAAATTGTAGTTGCCAACTGTAACATTTACTTCCCCGTTATACATTGTTTCAGGATTTGTTGTGTTACCAACAGCAATTCCTAAACGTGCTGTTGCAGGCGTGCCCATTGTTCCGCGATTTGGACCTTCGTTCCCTGTTGCAATTACTCCGATTGTTCCAGCCATCATTGCATTATTAATAGCAAATGAGCCTGCATCCGTTTCAGAGTTAGCTCCCCCGCCAAGTGAAAGGTTGATAACGTCCATTTTTTCTTTTACAGCAGTTTCAATTGCTTTTACAATACCAGATGTAGCTCCACTTCCGTATGCCCCAAGAACACGGTAAGCATAAAGGTCTACTTTTGGAGCAATTCCTTTAATATCGAATTCGTTAGCTCCGATTGCTGCAATTGTTCCAGCAACATGTGTACCGTGAGAAGTATAGAACGAGCTTCCTTTTTCATTAAATTCAGGTGTTCCGACTGGACGCTCCGAAGGCAATGTTTCCGACGCATCGTCATCTGCCCGAGGCTTCGTGTAAGTTGCTGAGTTCGGAATGAAGTTTTTTCCACCTTTGTAAACTCCAACAAACTCGGGGTGCTCTGCATCAATACCAGTATCTAATACTGCTACTTTTATTCCTTGTCCTTCAATTCCTTCCTTCCAAAGCTGTTCGATGCCAAGGAAAGAATTACTTGTATTCATTCGAGCTTCTAATTGATCTTCCTTATTAAGTTCCGATGATTTCATCGACTTATCTTCTGATGCGTAAACAATTGCATCAGGTTCGATTAATGTAATTCCTTCTACTGTAAGCAATTTCGGGAGATCATTTGCTTTCACAGTTGCCGCAAAACCGTTTAAGACAGTATCAAATGTGTATCCTTGAGTCATCTGTACTTTTTTAGTAGCTAACTCTTTTTTAACTTCTGCTTGTTGTGCTTTTACATTTGAACGAACTTCATTTTCTCGGGCATTAGAGAATTTTTGGCCTTTGACTTGGCTCATTCCTTGCTCTAGTGCCACAGGCTTTTCAGATAAATGAACGATGACTGCAACATCTTGATTGCCTGATACATTTTGTAAGCTTTCGTGAAGAGTTGGTCCATCTTTAGACAAGCTTAGCTGTTCAGCGATAGCCGCCTTTAGTTGAATGATACTTTCACTTTGACTATCCTGCTTGAATAGTTTCGATTCTTCAGCACTAGCACTCGACAATGGAACCAATAGAGAAAGCACCATAAAGAAAGCTAGAATACTACTTAAGAACTTCGTAAACTTAAACTTTTTCAAATCTCATTTCCTCCTCTTCCTTTAATTGTCACACTTTTCAGTTTAGTGTGATATTTCCAATTTATCACAAGAGAACTAATCCGAATATATCGATATTTGAATATTCAGAAATATTGATAATTAGTATTAGTTTATCAAATATAGATTAAATCTATCTTCCTAGTAATTTAATAAAAAAGTAGAACTTTCAAACGAAAAAACGACTTACCGTAATTTATTAATTTTTTACTTTAGTCGAAGAAGAAGAAGATAGCCAAACCAGAAGTAACCAACTTTGAGAAAACAACCTAGTTTTAAAAACATTGTGCTACGACATTTGAAGATTTAAGACAAATTGGAACTTACTAAAGAAATGTAGTCATGCAAGCGACTTCCTTTTCGTCATTTTGCCAGCTGGAAAAGTGAAATTTAGGGTAATAAAAAAACCAGCGTCTCTGTTGAACTGCATTCATAACAGAGAGCTGGTTTATTTCTTTTATCCACATTATCGGGTCACTATTAAAATTTCTCTTTATTGCTGGCGAGACTCTGTCATTTGCTTCCAAACAGAACCTTTTGCTTCCTCACCCTGTTCGATGCGGGCAATCGCCATTTTTACTTGTAGCTTCACTTCAAACTCTTTATCTTCTGCAGCAGCCTTTAATGCTGCTAATGAATTATCAGTGCCGACCTCATATAAGTACATAGCTGCACGCCAACGAACAAGTTTATTTTTATCCTGTAATGCTTGTTGCATCACGTCTTCAAATTCCACAAAGCCGAGGTCACTCATACAATCTCCTGCAGTTCGACGGACCGCTGCACTTTTGTCCTGTAATGCCTTTTCCAAATATGGCACGACTACCACATCTTCAATCATTCCTAAATAAACGGTTGCCAGTCGACGGATAGACATTTGCTCATCTTGTAACGCCAAATCTAAAAGCGGTAAATCATCTAGCTCTGGATCTGCCATTTGGTCAAGCAATTGGAAACGTTTTTCCCATTCTGGTTGCTTAAACTGTTCAATTGTAATTTTTAGTTTAGCTGGCTTCTTAATAGTTTTCTCTGAATCATTAATCGTTGCAACAATCTCCGCTAAACGTTCCTCAGAATATGTCACATCGATTTCTTGTTTTACTGCTTCCGCAATTTCCTCAAGCTCTCCATAACGTACGCCATAGTCGATCCATTTACGTTGGAAAATATAATTTTCATCAACTGCTGTCTCAAGAATTTTATTGAAAGCTTCCACAAAGCGCTCACCACAGCTTACACGGTACTCACGTTGATTATCAAATACCTTTACTTGCAGTGGTACTTGCTTATAAAATTGCACATGAACGTACACTTCACCATAAAATTCATTGGCTACTTGTTCTTTGTTTTCTTCCTGTACGTCTTCACCTAACGCTTGGCGAATGCTTGCTAAAATACCTTCCCATGCATACTTTGCGTTACGCTCAACAGCGAAGAAATCTGCTACATGATAAACACCTTTAACACCTTCGATTGCTAAAATCGCTGCTACTTCACCAGTTGCTTCATCTTTATTATCTTTTGTAAAATTATAGCTTTTGCCAAAAGGTAACTCTGTATCAACGACAATCTTCATAGAATTAGGGCTTGGTGTCGGTTCAATTGTCATAATCTTCATGTCTATCGCTCCTTATCCATTTACGATTTCATCTAAATATGACCATCTTTCAATAAGGTGTTCATATTGTGCATTTAGCTCATCTAGCTTCGCCGTTAATTCCTGTAGCTTTGTAAAATCAGCACCAGCGTTGGCGATACCTTCTTCTGTCTTCATAATCGCTGTCTCTGTCTTTTCTATTTCATCAGCAATTGTTTCCCATTCTTTCTGCTCTTTAAAGGATAACTTTTTCTTGTCCGATTTAGGCTTTTCGGTCTTAGTTTTTTCGACTTTTGGCGACTCTACCTTTACAGCGGCTTCCTGTTCACGCTTTTGTAAATATTCACTGTAAATATCAAGCTTCTCATTAACATGCCCAAGACCATCTAAAATCCATAGCTTTTTTGCAATTCGGTCTAAGAAAAAGCGATCGTGGGATATGGTAATAACTACTCCAGGGAAATGCTCAATGAAATCCTCGAGTACACCTAATGTTTCAATATCCAAATCATTTGTAGGCTCATCCAGTAACAGTACGTTTGGTTGCTCCATTAATAATCGTAATAAATGCAGACGTTTACGCTCACCACCCGATAGTTTACCGATAGGTGTACCGTGTGCATGAAGTGGGAATAAGAAACGTTCCAGCATTTGTGCAGCCGAATAACGTACACCCTCCGCATCTGTGATATCATTGGAAGCTTCGCGGATATATTCAATCATGCGTTCATTTTCATTCATTTTTGGTAAAGTTTGTTTGAAATGCGCTAACTTCACTGTCGAACCAACTAGAATTTCACCAACATCAGGTGTAAGCTCTCCTGATAACATGTTCATTAATGTTGATTTTCCTACACCATTTGCTCCGATAATGCCAATACGATCGCCCTGTTGCAGTAAAAATGAAAAGTTTTCGAGAATTTTTTGATGGCCAAAAGCCTTTGAAATATTTTCAGCCTCTAAAACTTTCCGGCCAAGACGAGTTGTTGCTAGGCCCATGTCAAGAGAAATATCCTCCGATTTACGCTCTAAGTTATCCTCTAACTGCTCGAAGCGCTGGATACGTGCCTTTTGCTTCGTAGAACGCGCTTTCGCTCCACGACGAATCCATTTTAATTCTGAGCGATAGCGGTTGCGGTCTTTTTGTGCGGAGGCTGCTTTCATTTCCTCACGAATAGCACGTGCTTCTAGATAATCCCCATAATTCCCAGTATGTCGGTATAATGTTTGATCAGCTAGCTCGTAAATATGAGTAGACAGCTCATCTAAGAAGTAACGATCATGGGTAATAAATATAACTGCTCCCTTTAATCGTAACACCATTTCCTGCAGCCACTCTGTAGACTGCACATCTAAATGGTTGGTAGGCTCGTCCAATAAATATAAATCTGCCGGCTCAATTAATACTTTAGCTAAAGCAACACGCTTTTGCTGACCGCCTGACAGTGTTAAAACCTCTTTATCAAACAGTTCAATGCCAAGCTTCGTAAGCGCCGTCTTAGCAAGTGCATTGACATCCCAGGCCTGCTCCTCATCCATACGATGCTGCAAGCTAAATAGCGTTTTTTGTAAACTTTCTGAAGTCGGATTTAATGCAAGTGCAGCAACGGTTTCCTCATATTCACGATTCAGTTTTAAAATAGGTGAATCCCCTGCAAACACTGCTTGTAACACAGTTTCTCCACTTTGAAAAGTAGGCTCCTGTGGTAAATGGGCAACACGATATTTATTTGGGCGGTCAACTTCCATTGAATCCGCTTCGATTTCACCAGCTAACATAGAAAGCAAAGTGGATTTACCAGTACCATTAATACCAATTAGCCCAGCTCGCTCCCCTTCATAAATCGTAAATTCAATATTTTGAAAGAGCGTTTTATCGCCCACTGTTTTCGTTAAATTTTGTACTATTAAATGACTCATTACACTTGTCCATCTCTTTCATTAGGTGTTGTTTAGTGTCCATACTACTTTTATATGTAGTTTATTATTGATATCCATTTTTATCATAACACCAAATGACAGGTAAACAAAGGACAACAAACTAAATGCCTCCCCATTTACTGACAAATGAAGAAGCGTTAACAACCCCAAAATTAGAAGAGGCTGAGACATAACTAGCTTCAATTAGTGAGAAATCCGACTTTGAATTCATTCAAAGTCGGATTTCTCTATCTTTTATGTTGTTTCCAGATAGCTTTTAGCTAATGGCTGTAAATTTTCTTAAATTCACGGCCATTAATGCGAGGCCCATCTAGTTTTCCACCTTCGATTTTCCTCGTACAGAAAATCGAGTGAAACGCAAATTAGCCTTCAAGAATCCAAAAACTGGTTCCACGTCAATTTTGCGTTGACGATAAAGGGTACTCGTTTTTTCTTCTGAAAGCTTTGCTCTCTCATATTCTTTTTGTTGTTCCCACTTCTCATTCACCATTAACTTACGATTATTTCCTTCTTTTGCTTTTGTACATAATGAACGGAGGGGGCATCCGGAACAGTCTTCACATTCATATACCTTAAACTCACGCGCGAAAACATACTTATCCGTTTTCGTGGTACGATATTTAAATACAAGATGTTGTTGGTTTGGGCATGTGTATCGATCATTTTCTTCATCATAATCCCAGTTCGCTATATTGAATTCGTTTTGCTTATACTTTTTCTTCTGTTCTTTTACATACATGTTGTACGTGATTAAGGCTTCTCGCTTACGATTCGAAAGGATATCATCATAATTTTGTTCACTGCCATATCCAGCATCTGCGACGACGATGTGTTTTGGTAGCTTAAAATAATGTTGTTCGATTTCATCTAAAAATGGGATTAATGTACGTGTACCATATCATGAAATCAGTCCTCCTAGGGTTATTAAGCAACTCCATAGTGTCTAAGCTTTTCACTTAGAAACGTTTCGCACCTGAAAATCTAGACATTCACGTTCGGCATTTACTGTCTCAACAAAAATATGCTTTACACGCTTTTGTCCAGCACGTACAACGGCCCGAACCGTAAAGTTTTTGTATTCTTTACTTTTTGCTGTAGGTTTCCATGATTTAATTTCACATTCCCTAATAGCTCTTGCAAATGCATCTTTAGGAGCTATAGGGTTAGGAGTAACTTAAATCAAGTCCACTATCTTTTAGTGACTTCTCCATTTCATTACGACGATATAACGCCTTACCAACAGAATAGGACACTATATAACCTAATAATTTAGACCCAGCACCCATAGTTTGTGTTGCTACTCCTTTTCCTAAAACGTTTTCGATCTTGCATAATGCATCTCCCTTTCAAGTTTTTTAAATTTTGGTGTACAAAAAAAGCGCATTTTAGCTATGTAGACATAGTAAAATACGCTTAGAACCGAAGTTATATAAAAAATTTATAGTAAAGATTACAATTGATAACTCTACAAATACAATTAAAACATGAAACCTAAACCAGTAATAAGTTTAGTTTCTTTCAAAATGATTTAATAAATATGCTTCTATATTTAACATATTGTATTAGAATTATTCAATTGTAGCTTTAAAAACCAAAAGGAACAAAGATTGAAATGAAAAAATGTTTAAATACTTATTCCTCAACTACAAGTTTTATTATTTTTCCTTCTTCATTAACTACCGCAATCGCTTTTGAAATATCAATGTTATTAATAGCATAAATTTTTGTTCCAACTGGATAAATATTTGAAGATAATTCTTTACTATCTTGCTCATTGTTGAGGCGGTATTTTACTTCCCCTAACTTTTCACCAAGTTGATCATTCTCTAAAACTTCTTCAGTCACAATGTAATGTGCATTATTATATTTTACGAATTGAAACGCCCAAGAAGATGAAGAATTACATCCTATTAACAAGAAAATTAACAAAAAACAACAAAAGTAAAAAGAAAATTTCAAAATCATACCTCCTTTTTAGAAATAATACCATTTTACCAGAAGAAATGAGTAGTTTTTAAGAAAAAAGAGGTTTTTTTATTTTTTCAGAGAAATTATATAACAATCTAAAATAAGGAGGGTATCTTTTGAAAAAATTAATTATTTTCACACTATGTATGTTTCTAACTTTTGCAGTTGCTCAACATGCTTATGCTTATGCCTTATTAGGAGGTAAACACAAAACGAACAACATTACTTACACAACAAGGGACTTTAACGGAACTTATGAAAAGGTTGGAAAACAATTAGGTAATGCTATAGCAGATTGGAATGCAACGAGTACGAAAATTACATTTAGCGCTCATTCAGGTTCAACTACAACTAGACCGCAGATTATAATCAAATCTGATGATTATGGAAAAACTGGTTGGTCAGGACGTGCGACAAATTATCGTGAATGGGTTACTACTGGAGACTATGTTGATTCTATTGTTCAAGGTAATTTATATTACTTAGACGACTATGGTGCTAGTACAGTAAAGGGTGTATGGGCTCATGAATTAGGACATGCTTTAGGTTTGGCTCATGTCAATGGAAGTGATAAATTAATGTACGACAAAGACAGTAGAACAGTTTATAAGCCTACACAGGATGAAATAAATGGAGTTAATTCACTTTATAAATAAGGGGGGATTTTTTCATGCATAAAAAGAAAAAAAGAATCTGGTTTTTAAGTATTGGATTTAGTCTACTTTTATTATCATTTATCATAAAGACAATAAACAATCCATTATTTTCGCAAACTATGAGAGTATCAATAACAAATAAATATGACACAATTAGTGAGATCGAGAATGATTCCTCAATTATAGTTAATGCCACTGTCGAAGGGAACGAATCGTTTATTTTTAAAGATGTACCATTCACTATTTCTGAACTAAAGGTAAATGAAGTTTATAAAGGGGATATTGAAAAAGGGAATAGTATTAATCTTTTGGAGACTGGTGGAGTTATTGATAATGTTGAATATACTGTTGAAACAGATAAGACATTGAAAAGAAATGAGGATGCTATTCTATTTTTAACTGAATATGAAGGTCCTATATTGGAAAACACGAAAAAGTATGTTGTTTCAGGCGTATATCAAGGAAAATTCAGAATGAATGAAGATAATTCTATTATCCCATCTGAACATAATGATGGGGAGTTATCAGAGATTAGATTAGTAGAGGATCTGAAATTAGAAGAAATAAACAATTAGATATTTCCGACTTACCTATAAAAATTTAGTTGTTAAAGTGCTAGAAGAAAGGAACTGCGCCCCGATTGTTAGACACACTCTAACAATTGGAGGTGCAGTTTTCCTATGGGTAAATTTACTGCTGAGGAAAAATTAGAAGCTGTTTTACGCTATTTAAGTGGCAAAGAAAGTTATAGAGAAATCAGGAAATCAATCAGTGTAGATCATAAATCAACCGTTAATTGTTAAACAATACGAACATAACGGCGTAGAAGCTTTTTTGAAACCATATACAAATTGCACACAACAGTTTTAACTAAACGTACTAAATTTTATGATTGAACACGGTACGTCCTTAAACTGCAGCGATCTTTAAAATAACTACTCCTTCTTCGATAAGATCATGGAAAAAACAATATGAAACACAAGGAATGGATGCCCTTCAATCAAAGAAAAAGGAGCGACTATCCATGAAAATAGAATCAAATAAACAAACACCCGTAGAAGGTTCTACAAAGCACTTAAAGCAGAAATCGAATGTTTACGTATGGAAAATGAGTATTTAAAAAAGTTGAATGCCTTAGTTCAAAGCAAGGAAAAGTCACCAAAGAAGATAAATACAAAACAACGTATTAAGGTAAAATTAAAAACCATGAGTCCAATACAATATCGGACTCATGCCTAACCCGCTGCCTAATGAAATAACCGTGTATACTTTTAGGGGTTACTTCAAGCTTTCCGGGCCCCCTCAGATAGCAAGAAGTTTTCAAAAGATATAAAAAAATATCCGGATAGAAATATTTTCTATCCGGATACAGAAGCTAATTATTTCACCAATAACCTAGAAGCTTCCACCATAGTCCTCCTACTATAACAAAAATCAGGATGGTAACTAAGGAAACTACAAATCCAACTGTCCACCATTTCTTTTGGTCAATATAACCTGCACCAAAGAAGACCGGTGCTGGACCAGAACCATAATGAGTAGTGGCGCCAAATAAATTACTAAATGCCGCTAATAATATAGCTGCCAACATAGCAGGTGCTCCCGCTTGCAACATAACAGATAAAAATGCTGCATACATCGCACTAATATGTGCAGTGGAACTCGCAAAGAAATAATGAGAATAGAAATAGACTAAAGCTAATATGACAACAGCCCATATCCAACTATACCCAGATACAAGTCCACCCACTTCATTACTAAACCATGGAATCAGCCCTAGTTTGTTCATAAAAGATGCCATCATAAATAGCGTTGCAAACCAGATTAGTGTATCCCATGCTCCTTCTTCCTTTTTAATATCTGCCCATGTTAATACATCTAACAATAACAGCAAGGAAAGACCTATAAGAGCTGCCGTTGTAGCACTAATGCCTAAGTAATCTCCACCAATCCATAACGACAACACAGCAACAAATACAACGATCATTCGTTTTTCAGAACTTTTCAGTGGTCCAAATTCATCCAGCTTCTTTTTAGCGATCGCTGCTGCCTCTGGTGTTTCTTTGATTTGAGGTGGATAGATTTTATAAATAACATAAGGGACAACGATTAAAGCCGTCAATCCAGGGACAATCATAGCCATTGCCCAACCAAACCAAGTAATAGTTACTCCAGCTGAATCACTTGCTAGCTTAACAATTAAAGGATTCGCTGCCATGGCTGTCATAAACATAGCTGATGTTATTAAATTCCCTTGAAAGCCTACCTTTAAAAGAAAGGCCCCCATCTTACGCTCTGTCCCGTCTTCTGGTTTAGATCCGAAAGTATGAGATAATGACTGGATAATTGGGAATATAACACCACCTGCACGAGCTGTATTACTAGGAATAGCCGGTGCCAATATTAGATCACTCGCTAGTAAAGAGTAAGACAGACTCAAGGTTTTTTTCCCAAAAAGACGAACAAATACATAGGCAATTCGTTCCCCTAGTCCCGTTTTTATAAATCCACGAGAAATAAAGAAGGCAATAACAATTAGCCAAATCGTTGAATTACCAAAACCGCTTAATGTCTCTTCAATTGTTAATGTATTTGTTATGGCAATCATAGCCATAGCAATAAATGATATTGCTCCCATTGGCAACGGTTTCGTTATAAAACCTATAATGGTCGCAACAAAAATAGCGAACAAGTGCCACGCTTTTTCATCTACTCCTGAAGGTACTGGACAAAACCAGATAGCCACACCAACAGCAAGGGATATGAAGAAAGGAATCCATTTGACTGCGCTTTTTGCTTCTTTCATGATGTTAAAACTCCTTTGACTGTTACCCCAATGTATTTAAAAGGAGATTTCTCCCACGATCTACTAATTGAATGAAAAATAGACCTAATTTAAGATCCCCTTTATCGAAAAACATAAGTAATTATATATGCTTTATGTAATGAATGGAAAGATTTTTAACTCATTACTAAGAAAAAAATGATCTCGCTTCAGAAATATTTCCCTTTTCGTTAATATTATTGGGAAAAAGTTACTTTTTTTATCAATTCATTAAAGTTAGCATGTGCACAATCCATTAAAAAGATACACACCGTGTTTATATCAACTTATATGTCGAGAATCAATCCTCTTTCATTTCATACAGTAAAAAAAGTTAATTCATCTCACGGCCTGTCATTAGAATACAATGTAATCTTCTACAAAGCACAATTATCCCTCGTAAGCTCTTGGTGATAGGAATGACTATTTCTCAAAAGATTATTTTGAGGTTCTCCCAGAAATATGCAAGCTTAGTAAAAGTGCTGTACTTTGAAAGAGTATTTCCATCGCTAGGCAAAGAAACCCAAATGTTTAAACATCGTTTAGGTCCTCGTTATGTAAAATTTTTCAAGCTGATTTCTTAGTATAAGAATTGCTGGATTAATACAAACTGATAATATTTATCAATCAGGAAATTATAAAAGGAGTATTCATAGATGCCATTTGTCACCATATTTGGAGGGAAAACCTTTGAAGTAGAGGAAGGAAAAAAATTAGTATTAGCTCTTGAAGATAATAATATAAACATTTTGCATCAGTGTGGCGGAATAGCAAAATGTACAACTTGTAGAGTGGAGGTATTAGCTGGTGAATATAAGGACATTTCAAAAATAGAAAAACACGCCTTCGCTATAAAAAATATTGATGAGCATTTATATGAAGACTGTTTAAGGCTATCTTGTCAAATTCGTGTAATAGGAGACATTACTGTTCGGCCTATTTTAACACTGGAAAATACACAGGGCGATAGAGGTCCAAGACCAGCAGATTAACCAAGTATCGATTAATATAATTCAAAAGGCATGGAAGTGGTCGCGATGCCCGTTAGCTTCCAATGCCTGTTTTTATTTATCTAATATTTTCGTCGCCGTTACTTATCCACAACCTGCTTGGAAAGAAAGGTTTAAAGTCATTCCACCATGAACAAATAGAATGATCCCTGTTCCATAACTAGCTTGGGATGAAGCAAGCCATGTTGCTACAGCTGCAATTTCCCCTGGTTTCCATTTACATTTTTTTCAGTTATCGCTACCCTGTTATGGATTTCTTCGAATGATATTATCTGCCATTCGTATCGCAAGCGCAACCGTTGAGTTTGTCGGGTTTGCTGCAGCAAGAAAAGGTATTACACTGTTGTCTGCTACATACAGACCTGAAACACCATGAATTTCTCCATAGGAATTTGTTGCCGAAGTAGATGGGTCGGTACCCATCCGACATGTACAGGATTCATGAACGTCACTTCCTGGTGGCATTAAGGTAGGCTCACCATCTAATGTAACTCCCATCGCAGTAGCAGATTGAATGATTCCCTCACGCATTTGATTAATAACAACCTTATCCCTTTCACTATAAGAAAAATTAACTTGCCCTAGTGGAACACCATATTCGTCTCGTTGGTTAGGATCTAAGAAAACCCTGTTCTCTCTTCGAGGCTCTACCAAACCGAAAGTTGCATAGACAACACTAATTTGGTCAGGAAGTACCTTATCTTCAAACTGTTGGTAAGAAAAATATTGATTAGGACCTAGTATTTGTATTTGATAAGGAAATTGCCTTGTTTCACGTTTCAAAATTGCTAAATTACCGATATTCTCTGAGAACTGCTTGCGACTTATTTTTCCCGTACCTAATACAAATGAATGATTAGTTAAATAACGCCCTATAGCTGGACCATCAATACCGGAATTTAGCAAAATTCGAGGTGTCTCTAATGTACTTGCAGAAACAACCACATTTTTGGCCCGAATAGTGTAAGTTTTTTTGTCTTGTGTTGATGCAACACTTACCCCAACAGTTCTTCCGTTTTGAACCAATACTCGCGTCGTATAAGCATTTAACGCAAGATCAAATGGTCTATCATTGAAGGCATACGCAAGAAATTTGATTGAACTAAACCATGCGTTAGAGTAAATTTCCCCCATGCGTGGTCCTCTCATATCAATGGCAAGAGGCATATTCGTGGCTTCTAGAATACCACCAGCGTGAAGCCGATTCATAAGAATCCGTTGCATTGAAGAACCATCTGCATAGGATGTTGTACAATTCAAGACACGCTCTGCCATTCTGAAATATACATCTAATTCATCTGGATGAACTGGCCAATTCTGAAGATGAAACTGAGCAGGTCTCGGACAGGCAGCATTCCAAAACAATGTCCTGCCACCCAGTGCAAATGTTAATCTTGCACCTGAAAATTCTGGTAAACTTTCTCCTACAGGAGTAGAATTGTCAGGCCATAGCTGATCGCGCATTCGATCGACATTCATGGTGGGAATATTCAGCGCATGTGAATGAAATAGTTTCGTCCCTTTCTCTAAAATACCGATTCGCTTAGCCCCTTGATGCTTCCACATTTCGCATAAACGGTAAAGCGTTGCCCCACCACCTGCACCACTTCCGACGATTAGAACATCATAGTTCGTATTGGCCATATCCTCCAGCGATTTAGTCGGGATCCAATTATTTGGATAAACCCACATAATACACGTCCTTTCGTGTTAGTCTTTGACATTTAAGTTTATGACTTTCGCTAATTTGATATCACCATTCATTCAAGAACAAAGACCAGTTTCAAAGTGAGTGATGCTCCTTATTATTTTTTTCTCTTTTTCCTAGAAAATAAATAAAGGCATTGGAAAGGGGAAAATGTCTGATAGGTTCCAATGCCAGTTTTTATTTAGGCTATTTTTTAATTAAATCAGCAAATGCAATCCATGAATTTAACTGTACTGAATGCGGGAATTAATTATATTTTCGTTGCTGTTACTTACCCACGACCTGCTTGGAAAGAAGGATATAAAGTCATTCCACCATCAGCAAACAGAGTGATTCCTGTTACGTAACTAGCTTGGGATGAAGCAAGCCATGCTGCTGTTGCTGCAATCTCCTCTGGTTTTCCGATATAACCCATTGGAACCATACTTTCAACATCTGCACGTTTTTCAGGATCGGCAAATTTCTCAGCATTAATAGGCGTATTGATCGCACCAGGTCCGATATTATTGACACGAATTCCTTTTGGGGCAAATTCTAATGCTAATGTTTGTGTCATCAGTTTAATGCCTCCTTTACTAGCTGCATAGTGAACAAACAAAGGCCATGGAATAACTTCGTGAACACTGGACATATTGATCACGGTACCTTTAATATCATGTTCGACGAAGTACTTAATTGCTTCCCTACTTCCTAAAAATGCACCTGTTAAATTCGTATTGATTACTTTATTCCAATCTTCAAGCGGCATTTCATGTGAGGGTACTGGATTTTCTATACCAGCGTTATTAATCATCACATCGAGTGTTCCAAACTTATTTACAGCCGTCTGGACGAGATTGATAACATCGCTTTCGACAGACACATCTCCTTTTACAGCTATCGCTTCCCCTCCTGCTTTTTTCACTCCTTCAACAACAGCATTTGCCTCTTTTTCATTTGAGCGAAAATTTACGATAACTTTTGCTTTCTCCTCGCCAAAGCGTAATGCCATTGCTTTTCCTAATCCTGTTGAAGCACCTGTAATAACAATAACTTTTCCCTCTAAATCTGGATACATCTAAAGACCTCCTCCTTATACTTTCGCCATTCCTACCATAAACCCAGCAGCGACAAAAAAATAATCTCAATTGCTATAAGTTGTCGTTTTTGTTTTTTTCTCACTATGATAAAAAAACTCGGCCCATATTGGTTTCCACTTGCTTAAAACATAATAGTAATATGGAACGAAGCAACACTTTTATACCATTGATATAAAAAACGTTACTTTAAAATAAAGAAGAATCCATGTGAACATTCGTTCAAAATGGATTCTTTTTACATTTTATAAACATTAAAATGAGGTACCGTCAGGAAAATGCGAATTTGCAACGCTCTGCCCATTTCCGAGATGATTCCCCCGTTTTTAACAACGCTTAGAAATCTAGATAAAACGAATTAAACAATAACCAGTCACTGGTTCAATACCGTCAACTGGCTATAAATAGTATTTTCTCACTGTTTAAAAAATGACATAGCAGATAATTATTTGTAAAATTTCACTCGATCTTCAAGTGGTTGGAATTCTTTTTCGCCTGGTGTTACCGTTGGATTGCCAAAGGGCATTTGCGCAATGAGCTTCCAATTTTCAGGGATATTCCATTCTTTTTTCACTTCATCATCAATTAATGGATTATAATGTTGTAAAGAAGCTCCTAATCCCTCTGCTTCCAATGCTGCCCACACAACTAATTGGTGCATACCTGATGCTTGATTTGACCAAATTGGAAAGTTCTCAGCATATGCAGCAAATTGCTCTTGAAGCGATTTAACTACAGCCTCATCTTCTAAGAATAAAACTGTGCCATAACCTGCTTTAAAGGAATCCATTTTTTGTTGAGTGCCAGAAAAATCTCTATCTCCAACGACTTTTCTTAATACTTCAGTCGTAATGTCCCACAGTTTATTATGTGCCTCACCTGATAATACAACAATACGTGCAGTTTGAGAGTTGAATGCTGACGGGGTATATTTCACAGCAAATTCTACAATTTCTTTAATTTTTTCATCCGATATTTTTACCTCTTTATTAATTCCATAGTAAGTACGTCTTTCTTTAAGTGTAGTGTAAAAATCGTTTGTCATCATTTTCTTCTCTTCCTCCTAATTTACTAACATTATTTTTATCCATATTTCATCTGTCGTTTAAAGATTTTTAATGGCTGTTTTATTTTCTAGGATCTCGCCTAATTACACAAGAACACCTGTCCACAATGAACACTGCCATTCGTAATTCCTTTAATCCTTTCGATTTTATTCGCTACTTTTTCTATTTTAAATCAAACTAATTATAATATTATGATAATAATATGTTATCCAAACAAACGGAAGAGTATTCAAAATTCCTTAAATAAAAACCCCCAAATCACAACGTTATCCGCTTACAATTGTTTCGAGGTAGAGGCTGTGATGATGCATCGGCTTTTTATGTAGTATAGGTAACCTAATTTTCACATTTGAATATATCGCAAGTAAAAAAATATACTTACATGTTTTTTATTTTTTCTCCTTCCAAGTAAATGAATCAACATATTGGCCCAAAAAAAATCCGTTATCTATTGAAATAGACAACGGATTTTTTTTGGAGCGTGAGGTATTACTCACCTATTTCATTTTGTAATTGCTCTAAAAACTGTAGCATAAATTGATGGCGCTCTTGAGCCATTTGCTTACCCTTCTCGGTAATCATTAAATCCTTTAGCAATAATAACTTCTCATAAAAATGGGTAACTGAGGATGTATTTTTATTGCGATACTCCTCCTCTGTCATATCATTACGTGCATCCTCTTCCTTATCGTAAAGCTTTCGACCCTTAGCTCCACCATAAGCAAATGTGCGCGCAATACCAATTGCTCCAATCGCATCTAAACGATCTGCATCTCGTACTATTTTTGCTTCCAGAGAAGTTATTTCTAGCTCATTGCCACCATTAAACGATACTTGTGCTACGCAATCTCGAATATGTTGCTTCTTCTTCTCGCTTAATGACAGCTCGGCAATTAGCTTATTCTCTTGCTCCTTACTATCGGTATACTTTTTATCACTAACATCATGCAACAATACAGCAATTTTCACGACCTCTGCATCGGCTTCTGGTTCTGTTTGTAATATCGTTAACGCATTTTGATAAACACGTTCAATATGTTGAAAATCATGACTAGCATCAAATTGCTCGTAAATCCCTCGTACTTTGTTCATTAAATTGTTCATATTTTTAGTTCAGTCCCTTCATCCTTTATTATACGGTATCACTTAGAATAGTTGGTAATTAAGTAACCTCTAGGCTTAAAAAAAATTGGGAAGTTTTTTCAATTGACTGATTTTACAGAATATTGTATGATAAATGTACAGAACATCTATTTTTGTTCTGTAAGTTTACTATTTCAGTGATGTACAAGAACTATGTTTTGACAGATTAAACAACTTCAGCGGGCTTTACAATTGAATACTGCGTTGAAAGATGACGTGCGTATCGTGAAAACCAATCATCTAAACAAATAAAAGTGAACACTTTCCCTTAGAAATTCATTGTTTTAACCCGCATAGTGAATGTACATGACGAGATAAGTGAACAAATAATTATCTTATTTTCACGACCGAGAAAGCTTGGAGCATATGTAGCAAGCGTGTGATATTTTTATCATTAATCGACGTTACCTTCTTCTATTCATTATCTTGAATATGTGTGAACGTAACTCCTCCCATGGCAAATATCATACCAGTTTCTTGCCAACATTTTGCGAAAAGTCAAATCATCAGAGTTGTGCTAACAAGACTAGAGAATTCTTTTTTAGGCAACGATTTTTCTGAATTTTATTGAAGCCGTAAATGAAGTATTAGAAGGAAGTAGGAACGATAGTTATGTTATGTAATACCAACCCGCTGAAGAAACAATAAAAGCTGCCCATCTTATTTATTGTAGATGATGGCAGCTTTTATTGTTTCTTCAATTCCATTTTAAAGACATAGATCTCCTCTCTCCCTTTTTTCCTTGCTACTTATTATCCTGTATTCCCCTTCTAAGACATTCCTAAGGAAGAAATTCTGAACACGGGAGATTTTAGGGTCATGACGAGCCTTATTAACCTTTTTGTTATTTATCTTCACGATTTTGAATTTGCCTCTTTGCTTTCTTCGATACGCTCCACAGATAAATCTGTTATTTTATGAATAAAATCATTATTATTCTTCGGCATAGTTTTTAGCGGATGTAACTGAAAAAGCTGCCCTTTATAATTTAAAGGAGCAGCTTTTGTATTTATATATTCTTTTGTACTTCTTTCACTCTAGAACAACCCTACCGCATGTCCTTCATTATCAACATTCATACGCAAAGCGGCTGGTGCTTTTGGTAAACCTGGCATTGTCATAATATCCCCAGTTAAGCATACAAGGAAGCCTGCACCAAGTTTTGGAATGACTTCGCGAATAGTGATTGTAAAGCCTTCTGGACGTCCTAAAAGACTTGGTTGGTCTGATAATGAATATTGCGTTTTCGCCATACAAATCGGTAGAGAATCCCATCCGAATTTTTCAATTTGGGCAATTTGTTTTTTCGCTTGGTCGGTAAATTGCACATCTTTCCCACCATAAACTTTTTGCACAATTGTACGTACTTTTTCCTCAATAGATTCTGTTACATCATATAAAGGTGAGAAATTGTTTTCTTCATCAAGAACAGCTAGCACTTGTTCAGCTAAACCTAGACCACCTTTTCCGCCTTCCTCCCAGACATTTGTACGCGCGATACGAACATGATTTTCTTGACACCAATTCAGGACTGCTTCTAACTCAGCCTCTGTGTCCGTAATAAAACGATTTAAAGCGATAATCGGCTCAACGCCAAATGTACGAATCGTCTCAACGTGCTTGGCTAAATTTTCAATTCCTTGTAAAAGTGCCTCTACATTTTCGCCAACTAGTTCCGTTTTCGCTACACCGCCATGCATTTTTAATGCACGAATTGTAGCTACGATTACAACTGCACTTGGCTTAAAGCCCCCTTTACGCGCTTTAATATTCATAAATTTTTCAGCACCTAAATCTGAACCAAAGCCCGCTTCAGTCACAACGATATCTGCAAGCTTACGAGCTGTTTGTGTCGCCATAATCGAGTTACAGCCATGTGCGATGTTGGCAAATGGTCCACCGTGAATAATGGCAGGTGTCCCTTCAAGCGTTTGCACTAAGTTTGGTTTGAAGGCATCTTTTAATAACAATGTTAAGGCCCCTTCTACTTGAAGATCACGCACGAATACAGGCTCACGATCAAATGTATAACCGATGACGATACTTGATAAACGTTCCCGTAAATCTTCAATACTTGTAGCTAAACAGAAAACTGCCATAATTTCTGATGCAACAGTAATGTCAAAGCCATCCTCACGTGGCATCCCTTGAACAGGACCACCTAGACCAACAACAACTTTACGAAGGGCGCGATCATTTAAATCCATTACACGCTTCCAGATTATACGGCGAGGATCAATGTTTAAAGCATTTCCTTGATGGATATGATTATCAATAAAGGCTGATAATGCATTATTCGCAGTCGTTATCGCATGAAGGTCACCAGTGAAATGCAAGTTAATATCTTCCATCGGCACAACCTGTGCATATCCACCACCTGTTGCTCCACCTTTTACACCCATTACAGGGCCAAGTGATGGCTCACGTAAAGCAACAACAACATTTTTATTTAATTGGTGAAGTGCATCAGCAAGCCCAACCGTTACAGTTGATTTCCCTTCACCCGCTGGAGTTGGACTAATAGCTGTTACCAATACAACCTTTGCCTCCTCACCATGTGCTGTAATTTTTAATGGATCAATTTTTGCTTTGTAGCGACCATATTGTTCAAGTGAATCCTCTGGAATACCTGCTGCTTTCGCTATTTCAGTAATAGGTTGCATAACCGCTTGATTAGCGATTTCTAGATCTGTCAAAGGTTGTTTTTTCGTTGTCATTTGGCATCCTACTTTCTATGTCGGTCAATTATGCCTCGGCATAATTGCGTCCGGAATCGGCTTTGTGCTTAGGCCTGCATGAGGGCCGACACGATGTCGGTCATTTCGGTAATGCCACAGGACATTTGCAGGTCAGTTAGCCTTTATCGCATGGATGCGATGATTTTAGGCTAACATCCTCTAAGACTTCCTTTCCGATTCTGTGACATCCGCCACGAGGTCTTAACTCCTTTCAGCAGGAATTTGCTGAAAGAAGTTAATTCCATTATAGACTTTATTGTGAATAAAATCATAGTAAGTTATTCAAGTATTTCGACAATCGATTGACAACATTGCACAATTCATGTATGTTCTAAATGAAAATGCATTTTTTCACATTTTCACAATTTATGTCACGACTTAATTGATTTTATTCTACATTCAAGCGCATGGGAGGCGAATGCTTATGCAACAGGGAATCGTAAAGTGGTTCAATAATGAAAAAGGTTATGGCTTTATTGAATGTGATGATGGAGAAGATGTATTTGTACATTTTACGGGAATCCAAGAGGAAGGCTTCCGTACACTTGAAGAAGGTCAAAAGGTATCATTTGAAGTGGTCGAAGGCAATCGAGGGCCACAGGCGTCAAATGTTGTGAAAGTATAAACTCAAAGGAGCTGTTCGATGGATGAACGGCTCCTTTTTTCAAATGCTGAAATTAGCGCTGCTTTATAACATTATAACTTCAGCGATTGATCCAATAAAAAGCTCCGGGAAAAACTAGCGTTTCCTTCGTTCTATTAGTATCCATAAGTGTAACCCCAAACGCCCCTTCATTTAAATGACCTAGTGTCATAGCCGCTGCAGCCACTTCGTCATAAAAATCCAGTCGAATATTTGGTAGATGTAAGGAGATAAACTGCTCTTGTTGGTCAGGCTCTGGTAGTTGTAATACTTCCTTCCATAAATTCACTGTTGCTTGCACATCTTCCACATAAAATTGGACAGATTCCATCGATATTGTTTGATTCGTATCAATGGCTCCATTTGCTTTTAATTGTGCCACACGTTCCTCATCTGTATCAGTCCACTCAATCAAAAATGGAAAATCAATTGCCTGCTCTGGCTTTCCAAAATGCAATAGCTTCCATTCTACTACAGAGCCATCTGGTCTTGTACGACTACAAGCATCAGGCCCATATACTTCAAATCCAAGTGCACGTAAACGTTGTGCCTCTTCTTCAATATTTTTTGTACGTAATGCAATTCTTGAAAAACCATAGCGCTCGTTAGCACGTTTAAACGTATAATGTAGGGAATAAGGTAATTTCACTGCATTTTCAAATAAATTACGATCATAAATCGCTATTTGCTCAATATAGTTTAATCCAAAATAGCTTAACGTATTGTATGTCCCCCACATTGTATGTTGACCACCGTTAACTGTATGGATATTACGTTTATTTAAAAAAACCTTTGTATTTTCTGGTGATTGAACTTGATGAACTAGATGGTCAAAATATAAAGTCATGACTGAACCCCCTTTTTTTCTCTATTATATACTTTACCTGTTAGTTTTGTTGGTTTAGAATAAAATTTAGAATATTATAATTATTAGAAGTTGCTATATTTCAACAAAAGGATTTCGATGCTAGTAGTTCATTAAAAAGATTTTTTATTTTCGTAAATCAATGAAGAGGTGATTAGAATGACAGACAAAGTAGCTGCTTTTAAACTAGCTTTAGGTAATTATCCAACAGGTGTTACCGTTGTCACTGCTTGTAATGACGTAGGTGAACCTATTGGCTTAACTGTCAATTCCTTTGCGTCAGTTTCCATAGACCCACTCCTTATTTTATGGTCGCTCGATAAAAAATCACAGCTACATCCATATTTTACAGCGACTCAAAAGTTTGCTGTCAATATTTTAGCGAGCAATCAAGAACACTTATGTACGCTATTTTCAAGTAAAATCCCAGATCGTTTCGCCCAGGCTAAATGGTCAATCTCTGCTTTAGGTCTACCGGTTTTACATGATACTGCGGCCATTTTACAATGCAAAACATCTCAGCAAATCGATGCTGGAGATCATACGATATTTATCGGGCAGGTCCTAGAAATTGAAAATCCACAGAAGGAACCCTTACTATATCATCGCAGGCATATTGGTGAAATCCCAAATAGTTTTTATGAATAGGCTATTGCAAGAAATTTATACGCAAAAAACAGGATGACTCGTCGTGATCACCCTGTTTTTTTGACGTATTTTTCCGCTCTTTATCGAAATAATAAGTTTGATTGATGAAATAATAATTGATGAGGTGAAGTACAAATGTTAAAAAAATCCCTTTACATGATACCTATTATTTTTTTATTTTCGGCTAATGAATGGGTAACTGCAAATTTTCACACCCCCCCTCCTTCATTTGAAGAAAAATTCGCTGAAGGTGGATATATATCCGTGGAAAAGTCCGTTAAGAAATTTGAATATCATTGTAAGTGCAAGGTAAAGTTACCTCAACTTATGCCACCGATTTCCTTCACACATCAATTTGGGAAATTTTACGAAGATAAAAAATATAACGTGAATGATGCATTGAGTATTATGTTTGTTAATAAAGAAATAAAAGAAAATATTTATAAAATTGAGATTCGATCAATAGAGAATAAAATAAGCTTCAAAGACAAATTGAACTTTAAAGGTAAAGAATATACTCTTCAAGATGATACAAAAGCAATTTATTTTGAAGACCAACTATTTAACTTTTTTGTCTTTGAAAAAAACAATTTGCAATATTTACTAGGTATTTATAAAGAGGTAACTAACACTGATACACCTCATACATTAGTTAAAATAGCTAACTCTTTAAAATAACCTATGCTGTTGCTATGGATAGTGAGCTCAACAGTTCCTAAACATAAAATGGCCAACCTAAACAATGGAAATATCCTCCATACTGTTTATTTTTTCTGCGGAAATCTTTGCTTTTCAAGTCTGTTAATTTGCACAATGACACCATCTTGAATCGTAATGTGTACTTCTCCAAATTCCAAATTTTGAATTGCCTTTGCAATTGCCTCTAGTTTATTGTCATCTACCTTTGCCTGTTGAGTCATCCGATACACCCCTTCTTTTAACATATTTTGAGGCCAAAACATCAATCATAGCCCACTTCCTAAATAGCTCTTTGGATTTGACCTACTATATTATTTATTATCAAAGCTTCTTTTAGGCCAAGTTGTAGGTATTTCGTTTCTTTGGAATAATTCTATAATTCTGAAAACCCGTTGTCAATATAAATATTATAAATCTTATTTGTTTACTAAGGAATTAAAAAATCAATAAGCACCAGCATCGTCCTCATGGAAAAAACACCAAAACAAAAACTGTGCAGATTTATTTACCTCTACACAGTTTTTTTATTAATTATTTTGTAGGCAATCCATTAGTGCTTTCGCTGTCTTTTGCTTGCCCATAACCTTCATCGGTTCGCCTTTAGCCGGTACAATCCAGTGTGGCTCATCTCCACCATATAAAGATTGTGAGCTATTCGCTACCATAAACTGAGCGTTGGCGGATTCCATCCGTAGACGTGCACGGGATAGTAAAAATTCCTCGCCATCTGTTGCCTCGAGTTTAAAGCCTACTAAAGTTACTTTAGGCTGCCACCCTTTTATTTGACCTAATACTTTAGGCGCCTTTTTAAAGTGAATGATAGGTGGCTCATCAGATGGCATTTTACCTACTTCCTCCATTAAATTCCCAGATTGGTCATACACTTTGTCAATGAGCCAATCAGAACCTGCAGCTGCCATAATAACGATATCCACTTGTTCTTCCTGAACAGCATGTCGAACTTTCTCGCCTAAATCTTCAATACCTTCAAATCGAATGGTACACATTTTATCTTTGTTCGCCGGAAGCTGTGCAAAATAACCGTGCATATACAATACGTTTGCCCCAGCCTCTAATGCCGCTTCAGCTAAATAACAGCCCATCGACCCTTTCGATAAATTCGTATGCCCACGCACACGATCCCATTTTTCAAGTGTTCCCCCACTTGTAATGAGTACGGTCTTACCTCGTAATGTCCCCATACACTCACCTTTTTCTAGAAAATATACAATTACTATTTTATCGTAATGCTATGTTATGCTTCAATGTTGTTTTTATAAGGATGGCGTTAAATTAATACTATTTCATATTTTGCTCTTTTAACCAGGAACTTAATATCTCAGCAAATTTCTTGGTCACTGGTGAAGCATGATGTTTCATCGCAATTCCAATTGTGCGATAACCACCTTGTTTTAAAGGTATAGCTTTTATCGTAGGAGGTAAGTTATACGTCACTAATTTCGGTAAAATACTAATTCCAAGCTGGTGAGCAATCATTGAAATGATCCCTACCTCTTCCGATAGTTCAAAACGAATATTTGGCTTCACGTGATATTGCTCTAACAGCACTTTTACATCATTTGTCCCTTTATATGAAGTCATGATAAATGGCATGTTTTCTAGTTCAACAATATCAATTTCGGCTTTATTATAAAGTAGACTTTTATCGGAGACAATACACAGCAATGGATCCTGCTGAAGTTCGGTAAACTGATACTGCTTAGACTTTTGACCATTTAAAAATCCCGCATCAACCTCTCCACTCAATAGCCATTGTTCAATTTCATAATAATCTCCCTCACGCAATTCGACTTGTATACCAGGAAATTGATTGTCCATAATACGAACAATTTCCGGCATCCAGTTTGAAGAAATACTTGAAATTACACCAATTCTTACTTTTCCTCGAGTAACGCCAAGTATGTGTGCGGCTTCTTGCTGTAATAGTTCTTGTGCATCGAGCACATGTCTCATTGCCCTCAGCATTGTATTACCTTCACTCGTTAACGTGACACCTGCTCGACTTCTGTGAATGAGTGCAAAGCCGAACTCCTTTTCTAAGCTTGAAACAGCATGACTTACAGCAGATTGGGTTAATCCCAATGCATCTGCTGCTTTTGTAAAGCTAGCTACCTCAGCCACTTTATTCAAAATCTCATATTTGACTAAACTCATCGCCTTGTCCTCTATATACATGAATTTTTTTAATACCAACCATTATAAACATTCGTTTTACTAATCACAACACAAGATTTATAGTAAATTTTAGAATAAAAACTGTTTTAGTACACAGATTGTAGGTGAGCATAATGAGTATCCAAGGAAAAGCAAATTTATTAATGGTTATTGTGACAATGTTTTGGGGCTTATCTTATACTTTTATGGTAATGGGGCTTGAAACATTGGCTGTTTATAATGTGGTGGCATTGCGTTGTATCATCGCATTTTTCGTAGCTGGTATTATCTTTTATAAACGCATGATTAAAGTCGATGTTAAAACACTAAAATATGCAGCTATACAAGGGTTTCTATTATTCATTGTGTTCGTTCTAAGCTTATTCGGACTAGCAACAACATCGGTATCAAATGCTGGTTTTATTTTAAGTCTAACAGTTATCTTAGTACCTATTTTCAGCAGTTTTATTGAAAAGAAATTACCTTCAAGAGCAGTTAGCTTTGCAATTATTTGCACAATGATTGGGATTACAATTTTAACGGCACATGGCTCATTTACCTTTCAAAAGGGAGATATTCTAATAGCCATTGCTGCACTATGTTATTCGTTTTACTTACTATTAAACAGCTCATTTACACGGAGCGTTGATTCAATTTCTTATGGCATTTACCAGCTCGGTTTTGCTGGACTTTATGCACTTGTATTAACATTTATTTTCGAAACACCAACACTTCCAAATACAACGACTTCTTGGGTTGCTATTATAGGACTTGGTGTCATTTGTAGTGCATTTTGCTTCGTAGGTCAAACTGTTGCACAACAGTTTACCTCTGCTACACATACAGGACTAATATTTTCCTTAGAGCCAATTTTCGCAGCGATGTTTGCCATACTGTTTATTGGTGAAGGAATAACAGTAAAAATAGTTATAGGTGGTAGCTTTATTCTAATTGGTAATCTTGTTGCCCAATTAGAGCATCTCCATGTTTTACGCTTTATTAAAAAACATGAACATGAAAAAGCTATAAATTAATTCAGAGTGGTGCATGTGCACTCACTCTGTTTTTTATTTTATAGTTAGCTCTAGCATTTAAACTCTCCTTGTTAAATGTGAATCAAGACAAATAGCAATTATCATCATAGTATACATTATGTCGTCATGGGTTCAGCTAAATGCTCAGCAAATAATACGATGACACCCTGTTCAACGAGATGAGCATAGTAAGCTGTTTGACCTTCCGTAAGATCAAATCGCTTAAATCCTTCTTTTACAGCCGATTCACCGGTAAACCAAGACTTAATTTGATCAACCCAATTCCCTACCTCATGTGTTTTAACATTAGCATCCCATTTTACACCCTCAAATTTGCTTGGATCCTTTGCAATAACGTAAATATCCTCTATTTGACATGCTTCTAAACGCATACTTTCTAAAATATGGAGCATTTCTTCCCTTGTATGGGCCACTTCAATTTGTGGGTTTTGCTCATTTATCATGCTCAATTCCTCCTAATTTGTATGGCTTACTAAGTATCTTACCTTCCTATTCAAGAAATAAATCCATTTTACCCATTCTTTTAACGAACTTTAATATTTGTAATATCTCTGTGATCCATGTTCACCTTTTGAAACAAAGGTCTAATACTTTTATGAAACATTAAAAAAATAGGCAATGGAAGTACATTAAAGTCCCCTTTGCCTATCAATTACTTGGTTTTCAATGCTCAAGGAATGCCTTCAACATCCATGTATGCTTTTCTAAGGACTGATACATAGCATTTAGTATATCCTCTGTTCGATCGTCTCCTTCTTCTGCCGCAAGCTCCATCGTTGAATTCAAAGCCTTCATAAGTTTTTGGAAATCCGCAATGATTGTTGCTACCATTTCCTCTGTCGTCTCATTCCCTGCCGCTTCCTCTATAAAGGATAGCTCAAGATGTTCTTTTAACGTAGCAACTGGTTTTCCATCTTTCGAAAGAATACGTTCTGCAATTTCATCTAGATTTAACGTTGTTTCATTATATAATTCTTCAAATTTTGCATGTAGTGTAAAGAAAGCTTTCCCCGTCACATACCAATGATAATTGTGCAATTTCGTATAAAGTACAGACCATGTAGCGACAAGTTTATTTAATTGTTTGTTTAAGTTTTGTGACATTATTTCTCCTCCAATGTGCCAGTTATTCTAGTCATTAGTATGCGTTGCAACGTATGCTAGCTATACACACATTTTTCTCATTGGAAAAAATTCTAAGGTCATCTGTAGATAAAAAATACAAAACCAAAACATTTTCCGCTACATAGCCTGTCCTAAAAAATAGATGGATACCATCAATTGGACGTTTAAACATCACAACAAACCGAATAAGAGATTGTCATTTTTGTTCGATTCCTTGCTCAATTCCTTCCTGCCTTTCTAATTCCAAAACTCCAGCAAATGTCGGCGGTAAATCTTTTTTATTTAGATGCAAAATATCTTCCTCCCTTTCTGCTCAGACATAGATTTTGGTAGCTTTAATAAATAATCAACGTAGGAAAAAAGCGCACGTATCTCTGTGCGTTCAACTTTACTTAATAACGAAACTTCTCTTAATAATGCTCTTTTGTAAGCACTACGATAGCTCATTTCGTTTTTTGCTTGATTTAAATAAATTAATGCTAGTAAAGCTTTACTAAACAGCTTCGTAGATTTTTTTAATGCTTCTTCATCAAAATCTGACACGACAAACTTGTTAAATGTATAAGTTATTTCTGTACCATAATATTTTTCATGAAACTGATTCGTGCTTTTGGTACTCGTGTCTGTAAAAATTGCACTTGCCACAATCTTCTTACCATAACGATCATTGATGTCGATAAAAATACTCAAACATTCGCTTCGCAAAGTGCACTTCATCTACCGCTTGTATCTCTGTATGGACAAGGATCCATTGCTCACCCCCACTCTTTAAATGAACTTTCGCAATTTGATCAGCTACCTTGCGCCCTTGACGATGCTCAATAATTTCTTTGAAAAGCTCTTGCTGTAAAAACTCAACTTACTATCAATTATGCCTCGGCATAATTGCGTCCGGAATCGGCTTTGTGCTTGCACAAAGAACTCCTTTCCGATTCCGTGACATCCGCCGGAGGCTTTCAGGGGTGTTTGGACACCCACTGAAAGAAGTTGAAAAATTCACTTCTGCATGTAATTCTGGCAAAAAGAACAACAAAAAATCTTCAAACAAATCCGCAATTAGATTATCTTGATTCACTTGACTAAGCTTATACACATCTGATTTCTCCTAAACTAGCTGCATGATAACTACATCCCCCCTTACCTTAAATACATTATAGCTATTACGAACATACATTTTTAAGAACATTGAAACTATTCTCTATAATTATTTCACTTTCCGAAATAGTTTCGCTATAATGGAATCACTTACTAAAAAGGGGTGTTAATTAATGAAGGTATTACCATTACGAAAAGATGTGCCAGTAGAACAAACATGGGATTTAACAGATTTACTTAAAAATGACGCGGATTTTGAACGTGTTTTAGCACAGCTTGTGGAAGATGCAATAAATTTCGAAAGCACGTATCAAGGTACAATTACGGATGCTCAAAAGGTAATTGATGTTTTAAAAGCTTATGAAGCACTATATGAAAGCATAGTTCCTATTGGTACTTATGCAAGTTTAAATAATCGAGCTGACCATACAGATAACGAAGCTCAAATGCGTGCTGCAAAATATGGTACGGCAGTCGGAAAAATAAGTAGTACAATTTCTTTTGTACGCAGTGAATTACTAGCACTAGATGAGGCTATTTTAGAGGAAGCTGCTACATTAAGCCCTAATTATAAAGTCTATTTAGAGGAATTATTAAAACAAAAGCCGCATCAGCTACATCCAGAGGTAGAAAAAGCACTAGCTGCATTTAGCTCTACTTTTAAAGCACCATATGAAACGTATAATACGACAAAGCTTGTAGATATGCATTTTGGAGAGTTTGATGCCAATGGCGAAAAACATCCACTTAGTTTTGTATTATACGAGAATGATTGGGAGTTTGACGCTGATACAAATGTTCGCCGTGCAGCTTTCCAAGCATTTTCGAATAAGTTGCGCGATTATCAGCACACAACTGCAAAAATTTATAACACACACATTCAACAGGAAAAAACGATGGCTGATTTACGAGGTTTTGATTCTGTCATTGACTATTTATTATTTGATCAAGATGTTGATCGTACGCTTTATAATCGTCAAATAGACCTGATTACGAAAGAGCTTGCTCCACATATGCGCCGTTACGCAAAGCTTATTCAACAAGCAAACGGCATTGAAAAAATGACATTTGCCGATCTAAAGATTGCCCTTGACCCAGACTATGATCCGAAATTAACAATGGCTGAAGCAAAAGAATATGTTGAAAAAGCATTAGATGTTATGGGTGAAGGTTATAAAGAGATGCTCGAAAAGGCCTTTAACGAACGCTGGATTGATTATGCACCTAACAAAGGAAAATCGACTGGGGCATTCTGTTCAAGTCCATATGGTAGTCATCCGTATATTTTAATGTCTTGGAATGAACGTATGAATGAGGTATTCACTTTAATTCATGAGCTTGGGCATGCAGGTCATTTTGTGAATGCACATACCCATCAATCTTATTTTAACTGTCGTCCGTCGTTATACTTTATCGAGGCACCATCAACAATGAATGAAATGCTGCTAGCTAATTATTTATTAACCCATAACGACGATCTTCGCTTCAAACGTTGGGTAATTTCAAATATTGTGTCCAAAACGTATTATCATAACTTCGTCACACACTTACTAGAGGCAGCTTATCAACGAAAAGTATATGAATTAATCGATGCTGGAGAAGCTGTGAATGCTACTGTTTTAAATCACTTAAAACGCACCGTATTAGAAGATTTCTGGGGTGACACCGTCGATATTACGGAGGGAGCAGAGCTTACTTGGATGCGTCAACCACACTATTATATGGGCCTATATCCATACACATATAGCGCTGGCTTAACAATTTCCACACAAGTATCTAAGCGTATCTTAAAAGAAGGTAAGACGGCTGTAGATGAATGGTTAGCAGTCCTTCAAGCTGGAGGTACGAAATCACCTGTAGAGCTAGCTCAAATGGCGGGTGTCGATGTTACAACAGATCAGCCGCTTCGAGATACGATTGCTTATATTGGTCACCTTATTGATGAGCTCGAAAGATTAACGATAGAAATGGAAGCTGTCACAGGCTAAACAAAGCAAGAACCATCTATGCTATTTTTAAAGCGTAGATGGTTTTTTTAGTTCTAAGCAGGAAAATACATACATATACTAGAATCAGGCCGTCCCTCTATGTTTTTTGATATTTCTAAATAGACAATCATTTTTCTTCATACAAATGTACCGTTATTATTAATTGTATGCAATTTATTTAGCAAAATTCTACTAACAATTTTCAAAGGAAGTGTTTCTAATTATGGTAAAACGTAATGATCCATGCCCATGCGGTAGCGGCAAAAAATATAAAAAATGTTGTGAAGGTAAACAACAGGTTACCGTAGAAGCTGTAGCAATCGAAGAATTAGAGCGTGTACTACAAACATTTTACTTAGAATATCCAGAACGTAAAGATGTTCGCGCCTATATAGAGCATGTAGGTACATGGCAGCCTAAATTAGAGAGCGTACTACAAAGAGAGCTGATCGAGGCGATCGCGTTAGACGACTTCTTCTTCCATCAAGAACCATCAATTTGGAAAGGTTACTTAAAGAAAACAAAGAAAAAAACGGTAAGACCTTCTACGGTAAAAGTGTTAGAAGGCTGGTCACAACCTCGTCTATTTATTGGTTCCGTGTCAGTTGTAGAAGAAAAATATTTCAAGGCTACACATGTGTTAACAAATGAAGAGATTCATATTCGTCGTGAAAATGACAAACCAATCCCTGAAGGTATGCATGTCTTTGCATTCATCTTACCAGATGGTACAAAAAAATCAGAGCATTATTTAGCTGTATCAACGCTTATCTTCTTCCCAGAAGATCATGCTAAAGTATTTGAGCAATTTAAGAAAACTTTTGATGCTTCTGAGAAGAAGGCTGGAGCATTCCTAAAAGAAGAACATTTATCCTTCTGGGAATTACTTGTATCAAACGGTTATAAAGGCGAGGAGTTCACGAACTTTGAGAGCAATGTAATCACTCAGGTTAAAGATTTCCTTGAGCAAAATGAGCGTGAAACAGCACCTTTGTTAGAGCTTTTAGAGGACTATTTAATTGAAGGACAACCATCTGCGCGCAAAGAGGCTGCTATTGCTGCCGGCGCGATTCGATATGGTCAAGAAAAAGAGCTATTCGAGCCGTTATCACTGACTGTAAAAGAAATTGCGGCGACGTTCGATATTTCAGCTTCCTCTCTCACAAAATACTATCAAGACTTAAGTAGCTATGCTGCAACTAAATAATGCTTAAAATAGCGCCACACATTCTAAGGAATTTTAGAGTGTGTGGCGCATTTTAGTTACCATAGAAAAAAGCTACTTTTATTATCGGCAATGAGCCAACACCAAAGTAGCTTTCTCTATGGTAACCAACCAATACTATTATTTCCGAACATATTGTTATTTATGCATCGAAATTAGTAAATATGATTATTTAATGAGCAAAAATGAAATAAGCTTTATTTTATTTAAACATAGTCTGTTTAGTTCCTATGATTACTTTTATAGTTGTAAGACATTTCTGTACTGGTTTAAAAACATTATTTACTATACACCTTCAAGAGCTCTTCTCCAAGAAATTGTAGTCGCTCTCCTACGGTGCACGCCTCTATACAGAAGCGGTGAGCTCCAGGTTTACCACGATCTTTTCGTAATTGCTTTATCACTAAGCAATCAGCACAATACGTATCATGTAGTTCATCAATATCTTTCATAACCGTCACTTTATCCAAATTGAACTCTCGCTCCTTTCACGTCCAAATTTCGCTTCCTACTATTATGAAGTGAACATTTTGAACAAGCAACTATTTTGTTTATCCATTTAACATCTTTCTGCAAAGCTCTTTTGTATCGACAGGCACAAATGCTTTTTGTAACGTAAGTGAAACGGCAGTTACAAATGTCTTTTGTACCGAAAGCATAGCGACAGGTACAGATTTTTCCCATCTCTTTAGGTAGTGAGATAAAAGCGGATTTGAGCTACTTTCTTTTCAGCAGGTTTCTAAGCCTCGCTGAAAGACGTTAAAGCCTCCGGCGGATGCCACGGAATTATGCCAAGGCATAATCGATCATCATCTACTTAAATATTGTGAAAAAGCACTATTGATGTACAATTAATGTATAATCTAAATCAAAAAGTAGGGATTTTATGTTAGAAGTATATATTGATGCTGCTAGTGCAGGAAATCCTGGCCCCAGTGGTATTGGGATATTTATTAAAGGAGAAGGCCATCATATACAAATCAGTGAGTATATAGGGCAAACCAATAACCACATTGCCGAGTTTACTGCCTTAGTACGCGGTCTTGAGGAAGCACGAAAGCTTGGTTCAAACCTAGTCTCAGTGCGCTCCGATTCAAAAATTGTTGTGGCCTCTATGGAAAAAGAATATGTGAAAAATGAGGAATTTAAACCTTATCTTGAGCAGGCACTTACACTTGCAAATAGCTTCGATTTATTTTTCATCAAATGGGTTTCAGATACGCAAAATAAAGCAGCAGATGCACTTGCACGTAAAGCGATTCAAAAAGAAAAAAATTAAACTACGGGGACTGTCCCTTGCCTTATCAAGAGTCGGTCTCCTCCCTTCACTTCATTTAGATAATTAATATCCCCCAATATTTCATTTTTATCATTTTTCATATATAAACAAAATATATGCCATGCTCATAAGCAATCGCATAGGGATCGCCAAGTCCTCATCCAATTAACTTACATACATGGCATATATATATAAATATCACCCCTAATTTTTGATGATGAGCCATAAATCAATATATTTCCCAATTATTATCAGTATAATTTGTCTCTTTAATGTTATTTTATTGACATACCATTGTAATATTACAATGGTAATATCATATATATATTAAGCTTTTAAAGTTTTCAGGAGGATACATATTATGAAAAAGAATAAAAAGTATAGATGGGGATTGAAATTAGCTACATTGGCTTTAAGTTCATCTGTACTTTTTTCAACAATTGACACAGCATCAGCAGCAACTTATACAGTAAAATCTGGTGATTCTTTATGGAAGATTGCCAATCAGTACGGTGTTACTTATCAAACATTGATGAAATGGAATAACTTATCTTCTACGACAATTCGCGTTGGACAAAAGTTAAACCTCAATACCCCACTCACATCAGCAACAATATCAACACCTACACCTAAGCCAACAGCTGCATCTAAACCAACAGTTACAGTTACACCTAAACCAACAACTAACCTAGTGCAAGTTGCTAAAAAACAATTGGGCGTAAAATATACATTTGGTGGAAGTAAGCCGAGTACAGGTTTTGATTGCTCAGGCTACGTCACTTATGTATATAATAATGCTGGTATTTCGACAGCTCGTAAGTCTGCAGCAGGTTTTTACAGTTCAGCTAAAAAAGTAAGTTCACCTCAAGTAGGTGATTTAGTATTCTTCGCTAATACATATAAAGCTGGTATTTCTCATGTAGGCATTTATATTGGAAATAGTCAAATGATTAGTGCAAGTGACGGTGGTGTTTCTGTTGCTAACATAAATAGCTCTTATTGGAAAACACACTTTGCTGGATATGGTCGTATATAGTGAATAAAAAAACAGTTGGGATGCCCCAACTGTTTTTTCTTTATACATGTGCTACTTTTTTCGATTTTATTTTTGCTAACCGTATTAAATAAATGATAAAGACTACAACTAGCGAGCCTGCTCCAGTTAGATATACAGAAGAATAGCCTACTCGCACGGCCACCATTCCTAAAATATAAGAGCCAAGCGCAATACCAATGTCAAACATCGTAAAGAACGTTGCTGTTGCATAACCACTGCGTGTATGTGATGTAGACTGTATAGCTAATGCTTGTAAGCTTGTAGTTACTGCCCCATAGCCAAATCCAATAAAAATGGCTGCCAATAAAAATAATGCTGGTCCTGAGACAAATGCGAGCATAACAAGACCGATAGCAAAGAGTATAATACCAGGTATAATAACGAACTGCGGCCCTTTCGTATCATAAAGTTTACCTGTATATGGACGTGTAATAAGCATTGCTGCTGCAAAAACTGCATAAAATAGACTCGCTACAGCCATTAAATCTTTTTGCTGAGCGTAGACTGATAAAAACGATAAAACACTCGAATATGAAAAAGCTACTAAACTAGCAATCGCCGCAACTGGAAGTGCACGACATTCAAATAAATCATCAAATTTAAATGTCAATTTACCCTGATGTTCTGGCTTAGATAAATCATCCGTATTTATCGTTACAGCTAGGATGCCCCCTGCTAATATACAAATACTCATCACAATAAATAGTACATTGAAGCTACTATATTGAATAAGCAGCAAACCGATAAATGGTCCAATAACTACTGCTAAGTTAGTAGACATTGCGAAATACCCTAGCCCTGCACCTTTTCGATTGGCTGGCACTATATCTGCGGCTAAAGAGCCAGCTGCTGTTGTAATAACACTAAAGAATATCCCTTGAATAAAACGTAATCCTAGTAAAAGTCCAAAAGGATGAATAAATAAATATAAAACTGTACATAAAAAATAGCCTATTATTGATATAACTAAAAGCTTTTTCTTCCCAAAAACATCTAATAATTTACCCGAAAAAGGACGAACTATAATGGCTGATAATAAAAATCCTGATATTAACAATCCCGCTTCCTTGTCTGTCTGATGCAACTCACCAATCGCATATAACGGCAAAGTCGTTACCAATCCATAAAAAACAAAAAATACCGAGATATTTGTTAAAAAGAGACTAATAAACCGTTTCGTCCATATTTTTGTATTTCCCTCTTGCTGCACGTCTATCAACCTTCCATTTTTTCCAATAAAATTATAAATTGCTGTTGTTCCTCAACAGTCAATGCCCCTACCATTTCTTCCTCAAAAGCTAAGATGGTTTCAGTGATAGCAGGCAAATGTTCCTCTGCATATGGTGATAAAGTAACGATTTTTTCACGTTTATCTTCACCATCCATTCTAAGCACCCAACCTAAAGCCTCAAGTCGAGTAATTGCTCTAGTTATACTCGGTGCTTCAACATTTAAATACTTCCAAATTTGTGTTAATGTCATTGGCCCATGATTATGTAAGCAATATAAAATAGCCCATTGTGAGCTATACAAGTTGTGCTGTTTCAGTACTTCATTTAAACAATTCGTTAAATAACGACTTTTTTGGAATAAAGCATGAAAAATAGGATTCATGTTAGCGACCTCCTTGTTTATTTACCTAGCTAAATAAATACTATACGCTTCATTTTTTTCGCTGTAAAGTGTTTGAAGTTTTGATGGCGTATAACCATAGCGACTTACGTATTTGTTCATCAGTGATTAGCTTGCATTTTATCAGCGATTTTCTCCGACGCACTACTATCAGAAGGGAATTTTTTGAAAGTGTCGAATTAAGCTAATAGATTACAAATAAAAGGAGATGGAAGCATGGAGAAAAAGGTATTAATACTTGCAGGAGACGCAGTTGAAGCTTTAGAAATTTTTTATCCTTATTACCGTTGTCTTGAGGCTGGCTATGATGTAACGATTGCAGCACCATCCGTAAAAAAATTACAGACTGTATTGCACGATTTTGTCGATGGTGTCGATACATACATCGAGCGTACAGCATATGGCATAGAAGCACACGCATCCTTTGCAGAAGTTGATCCAGCACAATTTGACGGACTCATCATTCCTGGTGGACGAGCGCCAGAATACATTCGTTTAAATGAACATGTTCCGGCACTAGTGAGCCATTTCTTTGAAAAAAATAAACCAATCGCTGCAGTATGTCACGCAGCTCAAATATTCGGGACCATTCCAGAAATATTGAAAGGACGTGAACTAACAGCCTATATTGCCTGCAAGCCCGAAGTTCAAGTAGCAGGTGCAACGTATATCGATTCTAATCTTCATACAGACGATAATTTAATTAGTGGTCATGCATGGCCAGATTTACCTGGCTTAATGCGAGAATTTATTCAACAGCTAGAAAGCTAACAGAATGAGGATGCCTGAAAGAAGGCATCCTCTTATTTTATGGAGTGGTTTCTTGGAATTCAATTTTCACTACTTTCTTTGTATTGGTTTCATATTTGATTCGAACATGTACACCGAATTCCTTGTCACTTTGTTTTAGCAAAAGTTTAAATTTTTCAATAGTGGCATTCTCAACAACCTCGCTTCCCTCATACAAATAATCGAGGATTTTTGCTTGAGGGTATTTTGCATGTGTCTCTTTTATCGCTACTTTTCCCCATTGAGCATGGGCAGGAATTCCCTGTTGAGCATAAGTAATCGTTGGAGTGATGAATACAGTAAACAATACAAGAAAAATGCCAAGTTTCACACAAAATTTTCGCAAGTTCATCAACCTCTCCTATTTCTTTGGTATAAAGTAGCCAAAATAGCAAAAAATAAGTGCTCCTTAAGTATTCTCAACCTTAAGGAGCAGTTTTCATTATCTTTTACTGGATTGTTTTGGTTGTTGAGGATTGTTATGAATTACTTGATTAAATTCTGCTGAATATTCTTCACGATCATTTCTTTTATGTGTATCTTCTTTCTTTTTCTTTTTGAAGCTCGTTTTATTCTTCTTTGCCATTATTTAAGCCCCCATATTTCGGTTATTTATTTTTGTTGGACTGCTGATTTTTCTTATGGTTCGTTTTATTATCTTTATTTTTGGCTTTCGCATCAAATTCTGCAGCGAATTCTTCATTGAGATTGTCATTCGGGTTATTGTTATTACTATTTGAGTTATCGAGGTCTATTTTTTTGTAGGTATCAAAAGGATTATGCGTTCTAACATTCATTGTTTTATTGTTGTTTTTGTTGTTTCTATTGGTGTTTCTATTGGCCACGGATATTCACCTCCTACATGTAATGTGCTCAGGATAAAAGGTTTTATGCTTTGGGGATAACTGCAGGCATTACTAAAAGGTTTCCAGTCCAATCAATTTCGCCTTAGCATAATTGCGTCCGGATGTTGAATTGTGCCCGCACAATTCCTTCCTTTCAAATTCGTGACATCCGCCGGAGGCTTTGGGCCAACAGATGTTTTTTACGCGAAAGCGTAGCGTTAGCGGCATGATATTGGTCACTCAGTCGTGTGTTGTTGTTGCTGTCGCTTCGCTTTCGCACAGACAAAACCGTGTTGCTGTCGCTTCGCTTTCGCACAGACAAATTGCCACAGGATGTGGCGTCTTATTTCAGTAGGTGTTTGGAAAAAAGAACCACATCTGTATTCTTTCAGCTCTTCTTTCCGTCGCTTTGATTTTCATCCGTCTTATAGGTAGAACTTTTCTACTGAATAAAAATAAAAAAAATGTACATCACTAACCTTAATTAGTAATGCACATTGTATTTAGACAATCGTATATTCAGTTATATTTAATAATGCACCAACTGCACCTGAAAAACCGTGGTCATTAATAAAGACTGGTGTATGCTTTTTCGTACGTGTGTAATTGGCAATAACACGTGTAAGATGATCATTATTACTTAAAGTTGAACCAATATAAACGATATGTTGAGCATTTTTTTCTTCAGCATATTGAATACTAAGTGTGGTAATAACCTCACCTACTAGTCCTTGTACAGTTGCAATAATATCTTCTGTTGGATGTTTGATAGATTCCGTAATACCAACTTTCCCAAAATTACTAGCTGTCAGTTGTCCATCAATAGGTGTGTCCATCCCTTGATAAATATCCTTTACTAGTAAATCAATTTCTTCTCGATTACCCTTAGAGGCCAGTTCTCTTATTTCATTATAATCCGTGATGCCAGTTGTAAGCGCTGACAATCCAATCAATGTTCCACCACCAACGCCTGTACCACCAACACGAACATGCGTATTATCTTCCATATAATGAATTGAAGTACCAGTACCAATATTAGTAATCATACTTCTCTCGAAGAAGTAACCCTCTTTATGCAATAAAAATCGAACGCCCTTCAATGTGGCTTCAAACTCTACTATATAATGAATCGATTTCATTGTTTTGATGACATCAAGTAATTGTTCTGTACGCCCTCCCGTAACACCAATATCCTCAATATCTGGATGATTAATAATCCAATTTTGCACTGCTAGCAAATCATTTGACGGGAAAGTTATTAAAACGAGCTCATTATGCTCATCTAAATAAGCAACTTTTGTCAATGTTCCGCCTGCATCAATACCTATAGCCTTTGGCATACCATTCTCCTTTGACTTTACGTACAATCTCTATTTCAGATGGTGAGATATATACTAGATTTTGCTTGTATTCAAGAGGCGATTAGAAGCCAGTTGAATAACGTTCATGCCTCCACAAATGTCACGGATTTTGCAAGGAGTTATTGTGCCAAAATCCGATGTATTGTATTTCAGTACCGAAAGCAAATCAACTGCTACAATTACTCGAAAAGTGAAGTTGTATCTCTGTCCTTCCTAAACTTTAACGCTGTTGAAATAAATGTGCAATAACTTAGCAAACTTTCATGAAAAAAAGATGAAAAATATCAATTTTTTTCTATTAATCACACGATTTTCGTCGCATTTTTATAACTTTAACATTATTCTACTATAAAAACACAAAAGAACTGAAAATGCAATGACACTCGATGCATTATCGATTCTAGCAACGTTGAGCGCTAATCCCTGAAAGTGTTCCGATAAAAGTAAAAATGTCATTTTGTTAAAACGTATGTCATATGAACTAGTTGATGGCGACTCCTAGGGGGATTAGCTGATATCCTCCAACAATCACTAGTTCGCTTCTCGAAATCAATTTTGCCATTGCCGTGCCTACCTATAAAAATTGCAATCTCGTTATTCGTTATTTATCCCCACTTTGTCTTAATCTATACCATTTGAAAATAGTTGATTATAAATTGAACAATCTGTTTTATCTTTCATCACTTTTACGATACGATATACTATAGATGTGTTACCATTTGAACGGAGGAATACAAGTGAAAGATCAAAAAAAACTTTATAAAGAAGCGATGCAAGTTTTAAAGGAAACTAGTCGCACTTTTTATATACCGATTACTTTTTTAAAAAATGATTTAAAATTGTCTGTGGCAGCCGCGTATTTAGCAATGCGTGCTATAGATGAAATTGAGGATCATGAAAACCTTTCTAATGACGTAAAATTCGATTTACTTAATGCAACAAGTGAGTTATTAAAGGAATCATTTAATGCTGAAGCCTATGAAGCATTATTAGCGCCATATGTAGATCAGCTACCTGAAGTATCTCTTCGTTTAGCAGATTGGCTAACGTTTTGTCCTGAAGGCTCACGTAAAATTGTCCAAGCTTCAACAAGTGAAATGGCGTTTGGGATGGCAAAATGGGCAAAAGCAAACTGGCAGGTGCATACGCGAGAGGATTTAGATGATTATACATACTACGTTGCAGGGCTTGTTGGGACAATGCTGTCCGAGCTTTGGGCGTGGGGTGCTGACATTCAAACAGATCGCGATTTAGCAATTGGCTATGGCCGTGGTCTCCAAGCAGTCAATATTTTACGCAATCAGCATGAGGATATGGACGAGCGCGGAGTAAGTTTCGTTCCTGATGGCTGGACTCGTGAAGATTTATTTGCATATGCGGAGGAAAATCTCGCGAAAGCGGATCTTTATATGAAAGATATTAATAAACGTACTGTATTATTATTCTGTCGTCTACCACTTGCATTAGCCCATAAAACATTGAAGGCAATGCAAGAAGGTCGTGAAAAAATGTCACGAGCAGAAGTAGAACAAACAGTCGAAGAGGTACAGGTTGACTAAAACTTTCACCATAAAAAAACCTCAGTATGAGAAACTCTCGTACTGGGGCTGCTTTAGTTATACGGACTGAACTAGATTAACAATCATTTCATAACTAAAAAAGACTGAAAGCATCGTTAACAACATAAATACTACCTTTTCAGCTTTACTACCCGTTTTTATAGTAATAGGTAGACGTACTGAAATGGATACTGGGAAGAACAGCTTAATACCCTTCTTAGTTCCCATATCAAGGAAAACATGACTTGCCATCCCTAATAAAATACCTAGTGAAATGGATTCGTAAGGTATAAATGTATGTAGTAACATCCCTACTAGAAATAAAAAAAGCAAACTATGTGTAAATGAACGATGTCCAAACAACGTATTGACAATCTTTGAAATGACGGGAAACTTCCTCCCGATTTTGCTACCTCCATGGCAAATATCTGGAAGTAATGCACCAATAACGCCCGCTCCTACTAAAACAAGTGGATTATCATTAGAAATTTGTGCAAAAGCAAGGCTTGCAGTGATGCCCCCGATAATATGTGTATTCCCTTGCATTATTTACTTCTGCTCCTTATATCTCTATATTTTTACCCTTCTTAATTTAACACACTCCAGCGCAAAACGGAACATATATTCCGAACGTATAATCCCTTTTTTTATTGGCGCAATTAACTTTCATATCAAATTAAAAATATCAGAAACATTTCAGGTTCTTATTGTATATATAGGATATTTAGAGATAAAAATGAATATTGGAGGTTATTTATGAAATCTATCAAAGGAATTTTGTTTATCATACTAATAATGAGTAGTAGTGCTTTACTGTGGTCTTTCGCTACACCTATAGAACCTATCCAGTCAGTTAACAGGCTCAGCCACATCATTGGAGGCATGGCCATTACAGGCTTCTTTCTTGTTTTTTTATTAGCAACAAGAATGAAAATTTTTGAGCGTTGGTTCCATGGTCTAGAAAATGTTTATTTTTATCATAAATCTTTAGCCATTCTTTCACTAGTATTAGTGGTTATTCATGGTCAATTACAAGGTTTAGTCCCCCACTGGGATAAAGTACAAAGAACTTCACTCAGCGAATTTGCGAAAGAACTAGGATCACTTGGGCAATATGGTTTCATAGCGTTAATTGTCATTGCGCTTTTTGCTAAATTTCTAAAATATGAGCACTGGCGAATCTTTCATCGGTTAATGCTTATCCCTTATACATTTGGAATTTATCATGCCTATTTTTCAAGCAGATACGATTTATTGCAGCCTACACCTTTAGGAATTTTTACAGCGATAACTACAACTATTGGATTTATGTCAGCATTATATATGTTGACAATGTATCAGGATATGTTTTTTAAATATGAAGGCAACATTACGGGAATCAAGAAAATGGGCTCCAATGTTATTGAACTAGAGTTAACTCTTGAAAGAAGCATCCCATTTCGTCATGGACAATTTATTTTTATCAAAATTTTGCAAGATGGCATAGAAAAGGCGCCTCATCCCTTTTCAATTTCAGGTGGCGATGGAAAAAAATTATTTGTCACTATAAAGGCGGTTGGTGATTTCACAAAAGTAGTATATGATTCTGTTCAACTGAATACACCAATCACACTTGATGGTCCTTATGGTCATTTAAACTTTGAAAATGGAACACAACAACAAGTTTGGATAGCTGGCGGTATTGGTATTACTCCATTTTTATCTTATTTGCAATCACAACCCTTGGATCGTGATATTGAGTTATTTTACACTTATCATGGTCAAAACAATGCTATCTATAAAGATTTTTTACAGGAGTATGCAATAACTAATCAACAATTCAAAGTGAACTTTATTGATACTACCCAAATGGACAGGCTTTCATTTGAAAATTTTTCAGTGCCACCGCATACAAGTATTTTTATGTGTGGCCCTGAAAAAATGCTAAAACATTTTGCCAAGCAATTGAAATCCCGCAATAAAGATATAAACGTTGACTTCGAGACATTTAAATTTAAGTAATAATTATCAATTATGCCCCGGCATCATCGCGTCCGAAATCCGCGGAGGCTTTAGGCCAATGCATGTTTTTTTGCGCGAAAGCGAAGCGTCAGCGGCACATGTTTTTGATAAATTACCACAGGACGTGGTGTTCTTAGACTGAGTTCCTCTATTTCAGGGGATGACTTTTGTACCGAAAGCGTAGCGCAGCTGTTTGGACACCCGCTGAAAGAAGTTAATCAAATTCGAGCAATTTACTTGGAATTTCAAAAAGTATATCGTATAGTAAAATCTCATCAAAAATAAAGGAGATTTTTTACCTTGACTACAATAAGTTATTTAAATAAAGTAATGCATGATCGTAAATCTGTTCGTAAATATGAAGCTAATTATAAAATTCCTCAATCAGATTTAGAGGAATTACTTGTGAAGGCAACAACCGCTCCATCATCAAGTAATTTACAACCTTGGCGCTTTTTAGTGATCCAAGATGAGGAAGTAAAAAAGGAACTACGTTTAATTGCAAATAACCAGGAGCAAGTAGAAACTGCGTCTGCCATCATTGCGGTATTAGGCGATACTGTAATGTACAATAATGTTGAAGACATCTATACAAAAAACTTCGAGCTTGGCTATATGGATGAAGCAACAAAAAACATGATGATTGAAAATTCATTAAAGATTTATTCAAACCTTCCTACAGAAGTTCTAAAAAATATAGCTACATTTGATACAGGCTTAATTTCTATGCAAATCATGCTTTTAGCAAAAGATATGGGCTATGATACGGTTACAATGGGTGGCTTCAATAAAGAGGCTTTTGCGAAGCGCTTTGCATTAACAGATAATCTAGTGCCAATTGTCTTAATCGCTATCGGAAAAGCAGCAGCACCAGCTTACGGCTCATCTCGTTTAGCGCTAAATGACATCGCAAAATTCATTTAATCCAAGAGAAAGACTGTATCAATTACGCTTGGTTTGATGTGCTCGCTGAATGAAGAAAAATGTTCTTTTTCGAATAAATATGATACACTAAATATAGAATAAAAAAGACTGGATGCGTCAACATCCAGTCAATGCAACAATCATGCCTCAACCATAGCGGCTGACCAAGTTAAAGTTATAGCAATAGCCACCTTACTTAGCCGGCAGGGTGGCTATTTCTTTTTATTTTGAGAGAACCAGTGTCAGTACAGCAATTAGCAAAAGGCTACACTGCACAATCAAACTGAATGCTTCAAATACTGTCATTGGTTATCTTAAGTAAAGTGTATATAACAAGTAATAAACCCTATAAAATCAACTGCATTTTTTATTATATTCTTTTAAATATCTAATACGTAATTTAAAAAACTCTACTGCCGATTCCCTTAAAAGCCATCCTCTTTTAATAACCTTGGAGGATGATTTTTTTATTATCGTATCCCATTCTTGAAAAGAGGTAATAAGAAAAAGCTATCCTCAAAGAGATAGCTTTTCTTCAACTAAATCAATTGTTTTTTTGCTCCTTGTTCAACTAAGGCACCCCGTTAGTTTAATAAGGACAGCTACGCTTCCGCCCGATTGCTGAATTAGTGAAAACTACTTTTCAATTGTAAATTCTTGACTATGAGTGCTACCATACCCCGATGACGAGTCAATAGCGATTTCATAGTTTCCTTTTAAGAATCTCATTTGTATTACTTTCATGTCTTTGAATATTCATAATTGCACCTCCATTATATTTGTATATAACATGTGACTAATTATGATCTTTATGAATAAGTTAACCATATTTTCCCAATATTTTTAGGAGCATCTTATTTCGCCTTGTTACATTTCACTAATTGAATTTAAAACACATCCGTATGCTATTTGGTGGAATTTACCATTCGAGACGTAATTATTGCAGTAATTAAGATAATAATAGCGGTTATCAAACCAGATTCTCCAATCCAAATCTCAGTTTGATATCCTGTACTTGCACGTGCAAAAGGTCCTTGAATAATGGCATTCCAAGTAGTATGGATGATAACCGAAGGCCAAATGCTACCTGTGATAAGTCGTAAATAGGCTGTAATATAACTAAATGGCACAATACAAAAATAGATGCCAAGTACTGAAAGAAGGACAGATGGTCCCTCTACATATAGACCAGCAATAACTATTGGAACATGCCACGTTGCCCAAATCAATCCACTAATAAGGATGGGCCGTGAAAACTCTGCATCGACTAGCCTTGTGAGCATATAACCTCGCCAACCCATTTCTTCTCCCAAAACTGGGATTAAGCTAAGCAAACTTCCGAAAATGCCGCTCAATACTACTAGATAAATGAAACTGAATGGGGCCGTTAGATACTGAAGCCCAAGTATATTGTAGATTGGTTCTAACATACCACCTTCGGGATTCTGAAACCCCGCAATTCCGCTCAACCAGGCGATAGAATAAGTAATTCCACAAATAATCATAGGGATTAGCAGAGCAAAACCAATCCCCTTCCATATCTTTAAGTTACCGAGACTAAAAGATACATCTTTAAACCCTTCTTTCAGTATTATGCGAGTCAAAACAGAAGAAAATGCTGGGGTAAACATATATACCACAATAAGCGGCATACTTTTCGTAATTATTACTACTACATTTAGGATGATAGAAGTAATGATTAAAATACTCAGAAAGAGTTGAAGTCCTATTTTAGCACGTTGGATTTTATCTTTATTGTGGAACGATTTTGCGTGTAATATCATTGTAATCCGCCCTTCCCCTTTAATTCATTTGTTTATCATATTTACTTCCTGTCATTTCCACAGACACAACTTAGAATAAAAATATTTTGGCATACAGATTAATTCATCTTTAAAATCCCTCTCAAATTTATAATCTAGTCTTACTTGCGACTCATCAATGTAATTATTATTTATAAGTTGTCATAGCCGATAGTACAAAAGTGTAATGATTTTCCTATGACCTGTGTCAATTAACCTTATGACAATATGTAACTAGAAAATATGATATGGGATAGATAACAATTGAATTAAGGCAATTGATTCGTGCAAGTACATGAATCAATCTTGCTTTTACAAATAATTCAATTGAGGTGGAAAAAAATGAATAAGAAAAGAATAATTGCAATGGTTAGTACAGCTTTATTAGTCACAGGATGTGGAGAAGTAGGAAAGGCTCAAACAGTAGCAGTCGAAAAAGTAGCAGTCGAAAATTCAGGCCAATCAATCCAAAAAAATATAGTTAAATCAATACAATCACAGGCTTATCCATTAAAAACAATAGAGCCGTCAAAATCATTTGAGGATTTAAAACCACTTAAGAAAATGATTGGGAGTGCACAATATGTAGGATTAGGAGAGAATACTCATGGAAGCTCTGAAATTTTCACTATGAAGTTTCGCCTTGTGAAATATTTAGTTACTGAGATGGGTTTTACAAATTTCACAATGGAAGAAGATTGGGGAAACGGCTTAAAACTAAATGAATATATACAAACAGGAAAAGGAAACCCTAGGGAATTTTTAAATTATTTATATCCTACCGATGAAATTATAGCCATGATTGAGTGGATGAAAGATTATAATGCTGATCCATCCAATAAAAAAAAGATCCAATTTATTGGGCTCGACTTAAAGGAGTTGGACCAAGGTTGCTTTAATAAAGTAATTGATTATGTAAGGCTGCATCGACCAGATTTGCTGGCAGAAGTAGAAGAAAATTATAAAGAATTGTCGGCTTTTAATGGAAGTACACAGGAATATATGGACCTTGCTCCTGAAATAAAAGAAAAGTTCAAGGCAAACGCTGAGAGAGTAGCTCGATTATTAAAAGATGAGAATAAGCAAGCCAACACAGAAATAGCTTCACCCGAGTACATCTGGGCGAAAGCAACGGCAAGTGCAATAGAGAAATTTACCACAATGCTAATTCCTAACGACTATCCAAGTATGTTAAAGCTACATGAGCAATACTTGGCCGATCATGCAATGTGGGCACAAGAGACATTGGGTGGTAAAACGATGGTATGGGGACACAATATTCATATAGCTAAAGGAATTATCGATGAGAAATTATACCCTTATGTTGCAGGGCAGTATTTGAAGGAACGTTTAGACAATAATTATGTCACAATTGGCAGTACAACCACGGAGGGGAATTTCACCTTATACAACGACACCCAAGATAAGATTATAACGGATCCTATTCCACAAGATGTAAATAGTTTCAATTATACCCTTGGGAAAGTACCCTATAAAATGTTTTTATTGGATAACCGTCACCTTAAAGGACCAGCAGAGAAATGGGTTAAAACAAAAAGACCATTACTAAGTATAGGAGGACGACTCTTACCGAACGAATCGGCATACTTTGATAAGTCATTGCTTGAGCAATTTGATATTATTTTTCATATTCGAAAAACAAGTCCATCTCATATTCAATAAAAGTACAAAACAATCCCTTCTTGCATCTGCAAGAACGGGATTATTTTATGGTGATTGATATAAGCATCTTTTTTAACCAGAAGTAGGTTACTCTCCCCTTTTTAGCATCGTTTAGAATTGTCATATGACACTTTTACACTAGTGAGAATGACAAAAAAAGCAGTACAATTCGGTTATTACATAGATAGGAGCGAGAACTTTATGAAATCAAGATTCATCCAGAATGGTTATTTTTTATTGCTAACTTTCGTTACAGGATTGTTTTATTTTTGTTTTTATCTAATAGCTCTGCTATTCAGCTTCACCCTTTCATTTTCGGTAATTGGGATTCCACTAGTTATACGCGTACTACAGACTACTACACCTTTTATCCAATTCGAGCGCATACAGACGAAAATTTATACAGATATTTCAACAGACTCTTATGATAGAAGTATAACAATAGATACATCGAACTGGACTCAGGTGAAATTAGTGCTTACCGATCGTCGCAATTGGTCTGCTGTCTATTGGTTAATGCAGAAATTTGTGATTGGCATTTTTAGTCTCATTTGTGCAACCATTTTTTATATAATGCCACTTATGTTGCTGTTCGCACCGCTACTGTATCGCTACATCGAAATGAATATTATATTCATACAGATAGATACTTTTGCCAAGTCACTCTTTGTAATGTCTATGGGTATAGTATTTATCGCCATAAGTAGTAGAATAGTAGATCGTTTGACAAAGAAAATTGGGGGCTATACACGTAGCATGATCCGGCAACTAAATCAATAGAATTTTACCTTCTATGAGAGAATTGCAGTGTGAAATTAAAAAGTACAACAACAATGTATGAAGGATTAATTTATAATATAGGAAGTAAAAAGGTAGGCTATTTAGGGGGTAAATGACTTGTTAGATATGGTTAAGTATTGGTTTTGGTACGATTGGATTATGTTAGGAGTCCGTATACTTGTTAGTGTCTCTATCGCCATAACCACATTCGATTTTCAGGATAGTTTAACATTGCCACTTTGGATTATTATTCTTTGGGAAATTATTGCCTTCTCGATTCCATGGGTAGCCTTATTGTTCAATTACAAATATTACTTGTTCACAGAAATACTGCTATTTGGGGGACTGTGTATATATTTAACTTCTTTATTTCCGGGAGCTAACGTTACATTTCTTATATCGGTTTTTCTAATTGCTGCGAATAGTCAGCATCCTTCCTATTATTGGACCGCTCCAACAACAGTTTTTATAACAACTGGAATTTTCTATGCGGTTGCGCCAAGTAATAGCTACTGGATTATGGTTACCTACCATGGACTTGCTTATGTAATGGGCTTCGCTTTCCATTTATTAATTGTCAATCATAAGCAAAATGAAGCGATTCGTAAACAAAACGCGGTACTTGAGCAATATATGTCTCAGATTGAACGTATTACACTCGCAGAAGAACGGAACAGGCTGTCGAGCGAGCTTCATGATACAGTTGGTCACGCTTATACTTCTATTATTATGGGGATGGAAACGTTGCGTACCGAACTTGCTACTGAAATGGGTATACAGAGGCTAGATTCTTTGCTTGAAATGGGACGTAAAAGCATCGAGGACGTGAGAGGTTACCTACATCAAATGGATTCTCCGTGTCAATCGCCTTCCTTGATTCAATCTCTACAAAATCTTGGAGCCGAATTTCAGGAGCACGCTCAGGTAAATGTAAGTTTTAGGACATTCGGAGAGGAATATCAACTGTCTCAGCAAGCGAAGATCGCATTCATTCGTTGCTTACAAGAATCTCTTACAAATGCAGTACGTCATGGTCAGGGGACTGAAATTATAGTTTCATTGCAGTTTGAACAACAATATACGAGGTTAGAAGTTCAAGATAACGGAAAAGGAAATGTAGAATGGCAGGAAGGCTTCGGTATGAATGCGATGAAAGAACGGGCAATGAATTTGCAGGGGCAATTGTCTGTATATACAAAGCCAGAGGAAGGAATGCTTGTTACATGTACCATACCGCGACAAATTGAAATAAAAGATGGACTTATTCGTTTGTTAATTGTAGACGACCAGCCATTTGTTCGAGAAAGTTTGAGGACACTACTCGATAGATATGAAGATTTAAATGTAGTCGGTTTGGCTGAGGATGGCAATCAAGCCATCGATTTGTGTGGGCGTCTTCAACCCCACGTTATACTTATGGATTTAGATATGCAGCACATGGATGGAATCGAAGCAACCAAAAAGATTAAGCAACAATGGCCACATATCCGCGTATTGATTTTTACAACGTTTCAAGATACCGAACAGGCGTTAGAATCGCTTCGCAACGGTGCGGATGGTTTTTTACTCAAATCTATTGAAACGTTGGAGCTAGCTAATACGATCCGACTTATTCACAAAGGTGGGACACTGATTGATCAGGGGATGTCTCACAAAATATTTGAGAAGTTTGATGAGCAAAAAGAGACACCACAATCAAAAGCAACCGCTTATGAGCTAACAGCTAGGGAGATAGAAATATTGCAGCTAGTAGCAAAAGGACTTCGATACAATACGATAGCTTCAAGGCTATATTTATCGAATGGTACGGTCAGGAACTATGCTTCAACAGCTTACTCAAAGTTAGGAGTGCGTAACAAGGAAGAAGCTGTCCACAAGGCTCTAGAAATTGGAATTATTGATTGAACTACCCCCACTTTCACTTCGTTTAGAAGTGGGGGATTCCTAAGTAAAGAGTTCTATCGAACTCTAATTTAGTAGGCTAGCTCCACTGTCCTTGAGGTTAGAAGCCTGATCGCTTCATTTTTTAGATTGATACTTGCGTTAATATCTCTATGATGTGTATAACAAGAAGGGCAATACCATTTGAAAAAGAAAACTCTAATATTATTGATAAAATTTATGAGGTCATTGCTAGTTTGAACAGTAAATTAAATGAAAAAAATATTAACATATATTTAAAAAACAATGGAAAAACGTTATTTGATATGTAAAAAAATGGGTTTTTTGAATATGTTTTCTTATTAAAATTGTAACTAAACATTTTTATGAGATGATATTTAAACTTTTGACTATCCTTATACAAGAGATGCCTTTTTGGTAATATAAAAGTAAGCGTCAAATATTCCCCACCTACTATTTGACGCTTACTTTTAAAAGAAAACAATTCAAAAAAGTGAAACCCGCTAGGGTTTATTTCGTATGCAAATCTTTCAATCAACTACACTTGCCCCTTAAAAAAAAGAAACAATCTTGTCTAAAATTAACTTTGCATAAGCTTGGCCAGATAGCGATGTGGCGGTACCCCATCGCCATCAAGTTAAGGTTCTGAAGCCCCCTAAATGAAAATTTCATTTCTCTGTAGTTATTTATTTCAGGAGTAAGCTCACAGTTAACTATGAATCTTGTTTTGTTAAATAATAGAACCACCTCCCGAATTTCGAGGGTAGTGACCCCTTAAAGTTAGAGTTTTTATTATGCAGCTAATTGGCTGGCTTGAGTTCGGTATTTTACTGGACTCATGCCAGCCAGTTTTTGTTTAATACGTTCATTGTTATAGTAGTCGATATATCGTTCGATTTTCTTCTTCAATTCTTCATATGAGAATAATATCTCACCGTAATACATCTCTTGTTTGAGTATGCCAAAGAAGTTTTCCATCGCCGCATTGTCTGCACATGTCGCTTTGCGAGACATGCTTTGGAAAATTTTATTTTGCCGTAATGTTTTCACCCATGAATTATGTTGATAATGCCAGCCTTGAACCGAATGAATCGTTGTACGATATGTAGCTTGGTTCTGAATGATTGGCAGAACTTGGTATAGCGATTCTAATACGAAATCCAATGTTGGGCGTTTAGACATACTAAACCCAATAATTTCGCCATTATAGAGATCCATAATTGGACTTAAATAAAGTTTTTCATCTTCTGTACACTTGAATTCTGTTACGTCTGTAACCAGTTTTTGTAAAGTGTTTGGCGTATTGAAACGGCGGTTTAATCGATTATGTGCGACCATTCAATCCCAAACTAATCATAACAAATGATAATTTTATACTTTTAATCTTCGGTAATCCAGCCGACCAAAATAAAATTTGGAAATTTCAATATTATATAGCTTCAGTAAGCCTTTTTGTAAAGATAATGCGTAATACAATCGAGTAGGAGACTAGCCATTATTTGGCTAGTCGACCTCTCACACCACCGTACATACGGTCCCGTATACGGCGGTTCAACCTCTTAAGTATCT
>NZ_JBIWFC010000015.1:0-123908 GCF_044762845.1 Lysinibacillus sp. NPDC096382 | reverse complement strand
CTGTTCGCTCGACTTGCATGTATTAGGCACGCCGCCAGCGTTCGTCCTGAGCCAGGATCAAACTCTCCATAAAAAGAAATTTGATTAGCTCAAATCGTTTTGCTGGCATCATGTTTGATGTCCAAAATTTTGTTTCGTTCACCAACTCAAGGTTAGCTACTAAAAACTTTATTGATTACGTTTTGCTTGTTCAGTTTTCAAGGTTCATGTTGATGTCGTTGTTTTCAGCGACTTCTTTATATTAACATTTAACTCATTTCATGTCAACAACTTTTCTAAAAAGTTTTTCCGTTCGTTGAGTTATTTTGTTATGTCTTAGCGACAATTAATATAATACAATATCAATTAATTAAAAGTCAATAACTTTTTATAAAAAAATATCGAGGTATTTTTCATACCTCGATAACTAGCATACTACAGTCCTTGCTCCATTTCTAGAGCGTCTTTATTTACCTTATAATGACGGTGGAATATCATGTCACTTTTCGCAACGATAGGTTCAATTTGAATATAACCTTTGTCCACTAAATATTCGACAAACACTTCTAAATCTACTGAGTAGTTCATGAGCTCATTATGATCGTGCAATTCCTGAATTGTCCAAGTCTCTTTTGTTTGCATTACTTCTAAAATATGTTGAGCGCCGTCTCGAGTACGTGAATGTATTAAAAACTCGCTTGCTAAAAATAATAGCTCTAAACGTTTTTCTATCGGCTCATTACTTGTAACGAGCTCCTCGTATAATTTATAAATCGCTGGTTCTATTTTTTTCACCTGCGCCCAAACAGTTACTTCAGGGTAAAGTCCACTATCAATAATGGATAAACGCCCCAAATGATGTAATGAATCTACTACATGATTATAAGCATCGAGATAGCTACCCTTATCAAAGTATTCTTTTCCTTCTAAGTAACGTCGAATTAACTTTGAAAATTGAATACCAGTTTTGATTTTACGACCACAAAACGGAAACTCCTGTAATTCAATTTTTAACTTATGAAGAAATTCATTACGATCAAATAATACTTTACCAAAGAAAATCCAATCGACCACTTTTTTATTTGAGCCAATGAGTAGCCATTTTCGTATTATTTTCTCGGTAACAGTATGTAAAGCTACTTTATTTCCTTCATATAAGTAATGCTTCGAAAAGACTGGCTTTTCTGCTTCCTTTACAATAATAAGTAAGACTGTATCAAATGTATCTGTCACATTACTTTTTTCCTCGCGTTTTTCCACTAAAATAACGCCTAACGTATTCGACTGACTTGCACGTTCCTGGTATATCGGACGCAAAACTTGTTCCATGTTCAGTCCCCCTCTATTTACTTGTTACCTTTTAACTTCATTCAATGGATGTCACGGATTTTCACCGTACTCAATTACACCAATACGAAATTGATTTCGTTAAAAATTCGACATACTCTAAAAGTATTCCTTCTTTCCACGTTATCAAAGCTAAAATACTTTGTTCTTATATGTTATAGTAGATTTTAGATTGGGAGGCAAGATGATAAATGAAACCTTACAAAAGTAAAATTAATAAAATCCGTTCATTTGCATTAGCACTTATTTTTATTGGCTTTGTAGTTATGTATGGGGGAATCTTCTTTAAAAACTATCCTATTCTAGTATTAATTTTCATGACCCTTGGTGTACTTTGTATTATTGGTAGTACAGTCGTATATGCATGGATTGGACTGCTCTCAACAAAAGCTGTTCAAGTGGAATGCCCTAATTGCCATAAGCACACAAAAGTATTAGGCCGTGTAGATATGTGTATGTACTGCAATGAACCATTAACACTGGATCCAACTCTAGAAGGAAAAGAGTTCGACCAATCTTATAATAAGGCAAAAAAATCCTAGCCCTTCGATAAGAGCTAGGATTTTTTCATTGTACTTTTGCAGATACATCTTTACACGATGGACAAGTGCCGTAAATTTCTAAACGATGCGAATGCACATCAAAGCCTGTTACTTGTGATGCAAAATGTTCAATTTCGTCGAGACCAGGATAATGGAAGTCGACTATTTTTCCACAGCATTCACAAATCATATGATAATGATCGTTTGTAACGAAGTCAAAGCGACTTGAAGCATCACCGAAAGTTAGTTCTTTCACTAGGCCAACTTCACGAAATACGCGAAGGTTATTATAGACAGTCGCTACACTCATATTCGGAAATTTCCCTTCAAGTGCTTTATAAATTTCATCGGCAGTTGGATGTGCCATTGTTTGAATTAAATATTCCAAAATAGCATGACGCTGAGGAGTAATACGAACACCAGTTGTTTTTAACGTGTCAAGTGCATCCTGTAAATGCGTTTCAGACATCGTCATGCACCTCTTCCATAAAGATTATTAATTGATAATAGTTATAATTAGTGTATCGAATTAAGCTTACTTCTGTCAACAATCATACACATTTCAGTTTAAGCTTCAATAACCTCGTGATAAATCTACCCTATTTTCTACATCCGTTTCACCACGTAACCACTTCTCTAAACTTGGCTTAAAAATCTCTAGGCTACGTTCAACATAACGAGATGAGTGACTTGAAATATGCGGAGATACAATGACATTTGGTAAAGTCCATATAGGATGATCCTCAGCTAAAGGCTCTTGTTCAAATACATCTAAAACAGCATAACCAATTTCACCTGCTTGAATGGCATGCACCAAAACGTTTTCCTCTACTAAGTTTCCACGACCAAAATTCATGAAAATTGCGTCATTTTTCATCGCTTTAAAATGGTCTTCTTTCAATAAATGCGTCGTCTCTTCTGTTTTAGGTAATACGGAAAGGACAATATCAGCCTTTGGTAAAGCTTCGGCTAATTGATCAAAGCTCACTATCTCATTCATATATGCTGCTTCGTCCCCCGAACGGTTACAGCCAATTGTCGCAACACCAAAAGCTTGCAATAAGCGACCTACTTCCGAGCCAATAGCCCCAGGTCCTAAAATAAGTGCTGTACTATCCCGCAACTCGGTTTGTTTCGCTTTTTTTGACCATTCACTTTTCTTCTGCTGTTCATACATCCAAGGCAACGCACGCTTAATCGCTAAAATATGGGCAAGCATTGATTCTGCCATTGGCGTTTTATGAATGCCACGCACATTCGAAACGAGTATCCCTCGTTCTATAATGGCTTGAGCTGGCATTTTTTCGATCCCCGCCGAAGCTACAAAAATCCATTTAACCTTTGTCGCATACTGTATATTTTCATCATGTAAATCTTCACCGTATGTGACAAGTACATCCGCTTGTTGTAGCTCATCGTTGGATAAGCCATTTTCAAAAATAAAATCAACTTGTGGAAATTCAGCTACTAGTGGCTCACGTAAATCCGTTCTTGGTTCAAACGTAAAATAAATTCTCATTGCTTCGCCTCCCATTCTGCTAAATATGTATATACTTCTTCAATATGATTTTTCACACGTACTTTACGCCAAGCCTTTATTAGGTTTCCTGCTGTATCAATTAAAAATGTCGAACGTTCTATCCCCATATATTCACGTCCATACATCTTCTTCAGCACCCACACGCCATACGCTTCTGCTACAGCATGATCCTCATCCACTAATAGCGAGAATGGTAATCCGTGTTTATCTATAAATTTGGTATGTTTTTTTGCATCGTCAGGACTAATCCCAAGTACAACTGCATTTAATTTACTAAAATCCTCGTGCTTATCACGGAAGTCACAAGCTTCCGTCGTACAGCCTGGTGTCATATCTTTAGGATAAAAATATAAAATAACATTTTGTCCTTTGTAATCCGCTAACTTTACTGTTTCTCCGGTTTCATTTATAAGGGAAAAATCAGGTGCTTTTTTACCTTCTATTAAAGCCATATCAATCTCCTCCTCTGTACGCTCTATTTTACTCTAAATAGTAAAACAAATCATATCCCTTAATTTCTTTGGATTTCTTACACCGATAGGTCTACAATAGATGAAGTATAAAGATTTAGGAGGCAATATATATGAATCACACAAAATCTGAAGCAGTACACACAGAAGCGCTACAGCATATCGTTGGTGGTGTAAATAGCCCTTCTCGTTCTTATAAAGCAGTTGGCGGAGGTTCACCTGTTGCAATGGCTCGTGGGAAAGGTGCTTATTTTTGGGATGTTGATGGCAACCGTTATATCGACTATCTAGCAGCTTACGGTCCAATCGTTACTGGTCACGGTCATCCACACATCGCCAAAGCTATTACAAACGCAGCTGAAAACGGCACTTTATTTGGAACTCCAACTGAATACGAGGTTACTTTTGCTAAAATGCTAAAAGAAGCAATCCCCTCCATGGATAAAGTACGCTTTAATAACTCTGGTACAGAAGCTGTCATGACAACAATTCGTGTTGCACGTGCTTATACTGGCCGTACAAAAGTTATGAAATTCGCTGGTTGCTACCATGGTCACTTTGACTTAGTACTAGTAGCTGCTGGTTCAGGACCTGCGACATTAGGTACTCCTGACTCAGCAGGTGTTACAACTTCTACTGCAGAGGAAGTAATAACTGTACCATTTAACAACCCTGAAGCATTTACAGAAGCAATGGATAAATGGGGCGATCAAATCGCCGCTATTTTAATCGAGCCAATCGTTGGAAACTTCGGTATTGTAGAGCCTAAACCTGGCTTCCTAGAATTAGTGCATGCTACAGCAAAGGAAAAAGGTGCGTTAACAATTCACGATGAAGTTATCACTGCTTTCCGCTTCCACTACGGCGGTGCTCAAAACTTATTAGGCTTAACACCTGACCTAACTGCCCTTGGTAAAGTAATCGGCGGTGGTTTACCAATCGGTGCATACGGCGGTCGTAAAGAGATTATGGATACAGTGGCTCCACTTGGACCTGCCTATCAAGCAGGCACAATGGCAGGAAACCCTGCATCCATGCAAGCTGGTATTGCCTGCCTAGAAGTATTACGAACTCCAGGTATTTATGATGAAATGGACCGTCTTGGAGCCATTTTAGAAGAAAGTATCTTGGCTGCAGCAAAAAAACATGATGTAACAATTACTGTTAATCGCCTTAAAGGAGCTCTTACAATTTACTTTACAGATGTGACAGTAGAAAACTATGAGCAAGCTGAAAACTCAGACGGTGAAATCTTTGGTCGCTTCTTTAAATTAATGCTTGCACAAGGCATTAATTTAGCGCCATCAAAATATGAAGCATGGTTCTTAACAACAGCGCATACAGAAGCCGATATTCTTGAAACAATCAAAGCGGTAGATATTGCATTTTCACAATTGTAATTTGTAAAATGTAACGGCTAAACGCTTAGTGAGAAGAGCAATATAGAACAGTTTCTAAGGTTAACTTTTAAAGACGACTCCCCTGTGAGCCGTCTTTTTCTGTAAATGACATACAAATCTATGTATTTTATGAGCACTTCCTTCTATAATGTAAAGAAGCTTAAAATTTTAGACAGAAAGGACATCCATTTTCTATGAAATTAGGTGCCCGTGTATTTAAAACTGGTGTCGCCATCGTGTTTGCACTATTTATTGCTGAGCTGCTAGAGCTACCTTCACCTGTTTTTGCAGGAATTGCAGCGATCTTCGCGATTCAGCCATCTATTTATCGTTCCTATCAAACAATTGTTGAGCAAGTACAAGCCAATATTATAGGAGCTACCATCGCGGTCATTTTTGGCTTGCTTTTTAGTCACCATGTAGTAGCCGTCGGCATTGCAGTCATTGTTGCGATCGGTATCATGTTAAAATTCAAACTTGAAAAATCATTGTCTCTAGCACTCGTTACAGTTGTAGCTATTATGGAGTTTCAAGGAGATGACTTTCTTACATTTGGTCTTATTCGCTTTTTCACCATATTAGTTGGGGTGTTAGCAGCATTTGTTGTCAATCTGTTCTTCTTGCCACCAAAATATGAAGTAAAGCTTTTCCGTAAAATTTACTTTTTACAGGATGATATTATTCGATGGACGCGACTTGCTGTTCGCCAGGCATCTGAGCATACTTCTACAAAAGAAGCATTAAGCAAATTTAAGGCTCGTATGCAACGAGTTGACACACTGTATGATTTTTATAAGGAAGAGCGTAATTATTTTAAAAATAAAAAGTTTGTAAAAGCACGTAAATTAGTTGTTTATCGTCAAATGATCACAACATCAAAGAAAAGTTTAGAGCTGCTTCATCGTCTTCATAATCATGAAAACGAAATAGCCCAGCTACCGACACAATTTCATTTAATGATTCAAGAGCGACTCGATTTCCTGCTAACTTACCATGAGCAGCTACTGTTAAAATATACAGGGAAGTTAAAGCCCGAACATTCAGAGTGGAGTAAAAACATCGATTATGTTCAGCGTAACGAGTTAATGGAAATATTCATCAAGCAGATCAGTTATGCGCATGATGAAGGCGATACTGAATTCTCGAGCTATCACTTGCTTTATATTTTATCGCGTATTTTAGATTATGAAGAAAACCTAGAGCATTTAGATACGCTCATCGTTTCGTATCAAACTCATCATGGCCAAGAGATCAATGTGGAGTTTGAAGAAGAGTTTATTTAACTTCTTAAGCAAAAGTCTCCCATCTCCATAGGTGGTGAGATGTAAGTCATTTTTTAGCGGGTGCCCAAACATCTGTACCTGTCGCTACACTTTCAGTACAAAAGACATCCGCTGAAAGAAGTTAAAGCCTCCGGCGGATGTCACAGAATTATAACAAGGCATAATTGCTTAGTTGAAGCATGTAAAAGAGCGAAGGGTTGGCATTATATCCACCCTTCGCCCTTTTTTATTAGCTTTTCATTTTCGGGTCAAGCGCATCACGTAGGCCGTCCCCCATTAGATTAAAACCGAGTACCGTTAACATAATAGCTAGACCTGGGAAAATCATAGTCCACGGAGCCTTTATTAAATAAATACGGGAATCCGCTAGCATTTTACCCCATTCTGGTGCTGGCGCTTGAGCTCCTAATCCAAGAAAGCCTAGTGCTGCCGCTTCAATAATCGCTGTCGCTATCGCTAACGTTCCTTGTACGATAATTGGCGTCATCGAGTTGGGCAAAATATGCGAGAACAAAATTCTTGAATCACGCATTCCGATGGCCTTTGCTGCCACAATATATTCCTCTTCTTTAACACTCAATACTTTCGAACGAATTAAGCGCCCGAAATTCGGCACGTTAATAATGGCAATGGCAAGCAATGCATTTTGTAATGATGGTCCAAGTACTGCTACTATCGCAATAGCTAGTAAAATACTAGGGAATGCTAACAGAATATCAAAAATACGCGAGATTATCGTATCAATCCATCTTCCATAATAACCCGCAATAATGCCAAGGAAACTACCTACAATTACAGAAAGAATAACCGAAAAAAAACCTACCTTCAAAGAAATACTAGCCCCATGTATAACTCTTGAGAAAATATCCCGCCCAAAGTCATCTGTTCCAAACCAATGCTCACTTGACGGTGCTAATAACCGATTCGAAAGATTTTGTTCATTCATTCCTTCAGGAGCAATCATCGAGCCAAATATAGCAAGTATAATAAAAAATAGTACAATGCCTGCACCTACTAGGGAGATTTTGCTCTTTTTAAAGCTACGCCAGCCTTCTCTCCAAGGACCTACCGCTCGTTCACGACTTGGTGCTACATCTGTTTTTATATTTATCGCTCCAGTCATTTTTGCTTCTCCCCTCTATTTGTATTTAATCCGTGGATCAATCACCGTATATAGTAAATCCACAATTAAGTTAATCATAATAAAAATAAAAGCAATTACTAAAATACCTGATTGAATAACAGGATAGTCTCGGAAGCCAATAGCATCATAAATATAACGACCTATTCCAGGCCAGCTGAAAATCGTCTCCGTTAAAATGGCGCCACCTAGCAGTAACCCTGTTTGCAAACCGATTACTGTTAATACCGGAATAACTGCATTTTTCAATGCATGCTTATAAACAACAATAAACATTTTTTGCCCTTTTGCTCTAGCGGTGCGTACATAGTCAGAGCGCATTACTTCAAGCATAGACGACCTAGTCATTCTTGCAATAATCGCCATTGGGATTGTCGCAAGAGCTATGCCCGGTAATACTAATCGCTTTAATACTTCAGTAAATTGATCAAAGCGGCCTTGTATTAACGTATCCAGTAAATAAAAATGAGTAATGGTGGTTATTGGATTTCGCACATCTTCTCGCCCAGACGTCGGGAACCAGCCAAGCTGATTACTGAAAGCCCATTGTTCCATTAAGCCGAGCCAGAAAACGGGTATAGATACTCCGATTAAAGCAACTACCATTGCCACATAATCAAACCAAGAATTTTGAAACCATGCAGAAATAATGCCTGCATTCACGCCAACAATCACTGCGATAATCATGGCAAATAGCGCTAGTTCAGCTGTTGCCGCTAAATACAGGAAAATTTCCTCCGATACGGGCAATTTAGTACGTAACGATACTCCTAAATCCCCCTGGAAAATGCCACCTAAATAACTAAAATATTGTGTATACCATGGCTTATTTAATCCTAAACTTGCGTTTAACGCTTCGACCGCTTCTTTCGTTGCCTGCTGCCCTAAAATTACTTGTGCTGGATTACCAGGAATTGCACGAATTAACATGAAAACGATAAAAGTCATTCCAAGCAAAACTGGGATTAATTGAGATAAACGTCTTCCCATATAGCGAAGCATTTTCTTCACCCCTCTGTTATTTTCAAAATATACTTTTGTATGAAAAGCATTGAAGTCTTTACACATACTGTAGAAAGGATCAGCCTTCACCAAACGGTTCCGGACGCAATTATGCCGAGGCATAATTGATCGTTTAGATGATTGGTCTTTCATACAGAAAAAAATACCTCTAGCTTGTAAAAAGAATCCGCTAGATTCCTACGGCTTACCCGCAGAAAGCAAGCAGATTCTTTAAAATAATTCCCTCTTAAATTAAAACCTGTTTAAGACAGCCCTATAAGCCTACTTCATATCTACTGACTCTAAACGGTCAGAGCCTGTTGGATGTGCAATATAGTTTGTAACTTTAGTGTTAGCAGCTAAAATTGGGGTAGAGTAAGCAAGCGGAACCCACGGTGCATCTTTAGAGATAATCTCTTGTGCTTGCTTGTAAAGGGCATTACGCTTGTCCTCATTCATTTCAGTTTGTGCTGCAACTAATAGTTTGTGCACTTCTTTGTTGTCATAGAATGTATAGTTGTTAGAATGAATATTATCTCCGTCTAATAAAGTGTAAAGGAAGTTATCCGCATCACCGTTATCACCTGTCCAACCAAGTAAGAACGCATCCGCCTCTCCCTTTTCTGCCTTATCTAAATACGTAGCCCATTCAAACGTTACAATTTTAGATTTCATACCAACATCTGCAAAATTTTTCTGAATGGCTTCCGCAATTTTTTGACCATCAGGCATATACGGACGTGGCACAGGCATTGCCCATAGTTCGATTTCTTTACCATCATAGCCAGCCTCTGCTAATAATGCTTTTGCTTTTTCCGGATCATATTCATAGCCTTTAATGGCATCGTTGTAGCCTGCAACTAACGGAGGCATTGGATTTTTCGCCGTCTCTCCTAAGCCTTCATAAAATGCATCTACTAATGCTTGCTTATCGATTGCATAATTTACTGCTTGACGAACTTTTACGTTATCGAACGGTGGACGAGTTACTGTTAATCCAAGATAACCAACATTCATAGATGGACGTTCGATTAGTTGTAAATCTGTATTTGATTCGATTGAAGCTTTATCAGATGGACTTAAACCATCCACTACATCAACTTCATTGTTAGTTAATGCATTGAATCGTGCGGAGTTATCTGGAATAGAACGGAAAATAACTTTATCTAATTTCGGCAAATCTGCAATACGGTAATCTGGGTTTTTCTCTATTGTGATGGAATCATTTCGTTTCCACTCAACAAATTTAAATGGACCAGTACCTACTGGATGATCTTTAAGTGCCTCATCATCTTTTTCAAAAGCTGTTGGTGAAGCAATAGCAAATGGAGACATCGCTAAATTTTTCAAGAATGTTGCTTGTGGTTGGGATAATTTAAATATAACTTTATAATCACCATCAGCAGTAATCGACTCAATTACTTGCTTGTCATCTACCGTATATTGAGAGGCGTAGTATGGGAATTTATCAGCACCACCAGCTTTCCAGCGCTCAAAATTTTTCACGACTGCTTCAGCATTGAAATCAGTACCGTCATGGAACTTAACCCCTTCTTCAAGTTGCATCGTATACGTTAATCCATCTGCTGAAGGTTCCCAAGATTTTGCCAGCCCTGGCTGCAATGTTACATCTTGCTCTCCAAAGTTAATTAAAGTCTCATAGAGGTTAACCGTTACTTTAAATGATTCACCTTCTGTTACTGTCGCTGGATCGAGAGCAGTGGAATCACCGCCACGACCATATACTAATGTTTTTGGCCCACCGCTAGCTTTATCGCCACCACTTGAAGTATCTTTACTACCCGTATCCTTAGTATCTGAGCCGCCACAAGCTGCTAACATCGTCGAAAGAACAAGGATAAGCATTACACCCAAAGTCCAAAGCTTCTTTTTTTTCATTGATTTTCCCCCTAAGTTTTTTTATATCATTGAATGTTGGATTGCATCATATAGATGGCACGCAACATAATGACCCGGTTTCACTTCTTGCATTTTTGGAACTACTTGAGAGCATTCTTCTTTTTTAAATGGACATCTTGTATGGAAAGTGCACCCGCTTGGCGGATTCGAAGCACTTGGGATATCTCCAGAAATAATGAGCTGTTCACGTTCAAACGTAGGATCTGGAACAGGTACCGAGGATAGCAATGCCTGTGTATATGGGTGAAGTGGCTCAGCATATAAATCCTCACTTGCTGTCAGCTCCACTAATTTCCCCAAATACATTACACCTACACGATTACTAATATGACGTACAACCCCTAAATCGTGGGAAATAAAAATATAAGTTAGCTTTAAATCCTTTTGTAAGTTTTGCAATAAATTTAATACTTGAGCCTGTATTGACACATCGAGTGCAGAAACGGGCTCGTCCGCAATAATCAAACGTGGATTCGTCATCAGAGCACGGGCAATGCCGATACGCTGCCTTTGACCACCACTAAATTGGTGTGGATACCGTTTCACATGATATTCATTTAACCCAACAATTTCGAGAAGCTCTAATACCTTCTGTTTCCGTTCCTTTGCGTTGCCCATTCCATGAACAATAAGAGGCTCCTCCAATATTTTTCCAATATTATGCCTAGGATTAAGAGAAGCATAAGGATCTTGGAAAATCATTTGAATGTCTCTACGGGCTTTGCGCATTTCATTGTTCGAAAAATCTGAAATCATTTTACCTGCGAATTCAATCTCGCCCTCTGTTGGCTCAAGCAATCGCATTAAAAGTCGACCAGTCGTTGATTTACCGCACCCTGATTCACCAACGATACCTAATGTTTCTCCTTCAAAAACTTCAAAGGAAACATCATCCACTGCCTTTACGTCTCCAACCTGTGTATTCAAGGCACCCTTCCGAATAGGGAAATACTTTTTTAAACCATCAACTTTCAATAACACTTTCGACATGTTGCTTCACCTCCTGTTTCTCTAGTAAAAAACATCTCGATTTATGCCGCTCTGTCGCTTCATATAAAGGTGGTGTTTCTTGTACACAGCGGTCCATCGCAAATTCGCAACGCGCTGCAAAACGACAACCTTCCTGAATACTACCAGGCTTAGGTACACTACCTGGTATAGAGTAAAGATTGTCCTTTTTATAACGCATATCCGGTACTGATTTAATAAGCCCTTGTGTATAAGGATGCTTTGGATTTACGAATATCTCCTGAATAGGTGCCTCCTCTACAATTTGGCCCGCATACATCACAATAACCCGCTCGCATGTTTCTGCTACAACGCCTAAATCATGTGTAATTAATAATACGGCTGTATTTAAACGTTTATTTAAATCTTTCATAAGCTGCAAGATTTGAGCTTGAATCGTAACATCTAATGCAGTAGTCGGCTCATCAGCAATCAATACCTTCGGATCACAGACAAGTGCCATCGCAATCATAACCCGTTGTCGCATCCCCCCTGATAGTTGATGTGGGTAATCTTTTAATAATTCCTCAGCTCGTGGTAAACCTACTAGTTTCATAATATCAATTGCCCTTGCAAATGCTTCCTTTTTAGACCATTTTGGATTATGAATTAAAATCGCTTCTTTTAGCTGATCCCCAATTGTAAACAAAGGATTTAAGGATGTCATAGGCTCCTGAAAAATCATCGCCACATCTTTCCCACGAATTTTTTGCATTTGTTTATCAGATAATGTGACGAGGTTTTTGCCATCTAATAGTATTTCTCCACCCGTTATTTTTCCTGGTGGCGATGGTATTAACCCCATAATGGACAGTGATGTGACACTTTTTCCACTTCCCGATTCCCCTACAATCCCTAATATTTCTCCCTCACGAACAGAAAAATCGATATCATCTACGGCAGGAATTTGTCCATCATCTGTAAAAAAGGTTGTCTTTAAACCTTTTATTTCTAGCAGCTTTTTTCTCATGATCAATCGCCCCATCCTACCTATATTTTTACTTAATCACATTCTCTGTCACTCAATTCCCTATTTTCAGATAATTCTAACCAAAAAACATTGCTCTTTCAATCATAATTATTCTGCAATTAACATAGATTTTCTACATCGTTCGAGTTCTATATTAATAATATCTTAATAATCGATAATATTTTATAAATAAGACAAAAAAATAGCCTTCTGTTTATATTTAAACGGAAAGCTATTTTTAAATGATTAGATAGGGTTGACGTCGTTTCACTTTCGCACAAAAAACATCTTATTGCCCAAGCGGCTCATCAGACGCCCCCAGGAAGCTCTGCTCTGTGCGAAAGCGAAGCGGCAGCAACAAAGTGCCTAACCGGAACGGAAATCAACCCACGTTATGATGATGGCTAAATTTCCAATAAATTTTGGTCCATCATTTAAAACCGAGGGTGACATTTTGTTAAAACGTATGTCATGAGAATAAGTTGATTGGAGTGAAGGCCAGGCGACTCCTTGGGGATCAGCGTCACAGATGAGACCCTGGAGCGAGCAACGCGAGTGAAGCGGCCTCATCGGACGCCCCCAGGAAACTCTGCTCTGCGCGAAAGCGAAGCGGCAGCGGCAAATGTTTTCTGTAGCGAAAGCGAAGCGGCAGCTACAAATGTTTTTTCTGTGCGAAAGCGAAGCGGCAGCTACAAATGTTTTTTCTGTGCGAAAGCGAAGCGGCAGCAACAAAGCGCCTGACCAGAGCGGAAATCAACCCCACATTATGGTGAGCCAGAATTTTTCTATTATAACGTGGTATATCAATCTAAATGTTGCACCTGGAATAAATTAAAGTAAGTTTCCTCTTTTTGCATTAATTGCTCATGGGTTCCACTTTCAATTAATTGTCCATGATCTATAACAATAATTTTATCTGCATGTGTAATCGTAGAAAGTCGGTGAGCAATTATAATAGTTGTGCGTTCATGTGCAAGTACATCCAATGATTCTTGAATAAGTGCCTCACTTTCCAAATCCAACGCAGAAGTTGCTTCATCCAGTATTAAAATAGGGGGATTTTTTAAAAATACACGAGCGATTGCTACTCGCTGCTTTTGTCCACCTGATAACTTCACACCGCGCTCCCCGACTTTTGTGTCATAGCCATTTGGCAAGCTCATAATAAAATCATGTGCATTTGCCGCTTGTGCTGCAGCAATTACCTCTTCATCAGAAGCACCCGGCTTGCCCATTAAAATATTATCTTTTACCGAATCGCTGAACAAAATATTATCCTGTAGGACGATTCCAATTTGTGAGCGTAAAGAATGTAAAGTTACGTCTCGTACATCATTTCCATCAATACGCACCGCGCCACTAGTAGTATCATAAAAGCGAGGGATCAAACTAATAATAGTTGATTTTCCTCCACCACTCATTCCTACAAATGCAACTGTCTCTCCAGGGTTAATCGTGAAATTGATGTTGTTTAAAATTTGTGAGCCCTCTTCTTCATATTGAAAGTTCACATTGTCAAAGCGAACTTCACCCTTTACTCGAGGTAGCTCTAAGGCATTAGCCTTGTTTTTTATTTCATAAGGTTCATCTATTAATTCAAACATTCGATCCATTGATGCTATTGACTGTGTTAACATCGTTGATGAACTTACAAGACGACGAAGTGGACCATAAAGTCGTTCGATATAGGCGATAAAGGCCACCATCGTCCCGACTGAAAGAGAACCATTAATAACCTGATAACCTGCATAAGCAATTACTAGGAGAGGTGCTACATCCGTGATAGTATTTACCACCGCAAAGGATTTAGCATTCCATTTCGTATGGTCTAGTGCCTTTTCTAAAAATTCACCATTTGCTTCATCGAATAATTTTTGCTCATGCTTTTCTAGCGTGAAGCTTTTAATAATACTCATTCCAGCTACACGTTCATGTAAATAACTTTGCACACCTGCAAGCGCTTGTGATCGTTTACGTGTTAAAGATCGAAGTTTACCAAAGAAGTACTTCACACTAAATGCATAGAATGGGAACGCAACTAATGCTACTAGCGTAAGCTTAACATCCATGGCAAACATAATACCGATAGCAATAACAATTGTCGCAAAGTCTAGCCAAACATTCATCAAGCCTGTCATGATAAAGTTTTTTGTTTGTTCCACATCATTAATCACTCTTGAAATAACATCGCCAGCTCTTGTATTGGCATAGTATCTTAAACCTAATCGCTGTAAATGTGCATATATTTGTTTTCGAATATCGAAAAGCACTTTGTTACTGACATTTTGAGCGAAATATTGACGGTAATACTCAATCGGTGGTCGAATAATAAAGAATACAATGATCGTTCCACCTAACCAATAAAACAGTTCCTTTGTCTTCTCTGCATCCGTTAGACTTTTTGCATCGATAATATCATCTAACACAATTTTTATGAGTAATGGAATAAATAACGGAATCGCAAATTTCACTATACCAATTATAATCGTTAAAATAATTTCCCATGTATATGGTTTTACAAATTTCATATAACGTTTAATACTACCCAATTTATTATCACATCCTTATTAATAAGACTCTCTTAAGTAAATAGCACATAAAAAGAAATAGACATCCACAAATTGAATGCCCAAACGTATTATAGCAATATTTTGCTTCAAGTACATTTAATTTAGCTTTATTACTAACTATTTTACAATTCGATTGTTTAAGACATAAAAAAACACCCATTAGTAAAACTAATAGGTGCAATTAATCATCTGCTTGCATATCGAGCTGAAACTTATAACGACTTGTCCAGGCATCGATGAAATCAGGTGCAAAAGGTCCTCTTTTTTGTTGAATCCAGCTAATTAATTTATCGACATTGCGCTTTAAAATTTTATCTATGACATCTGGATAAGACATTTCCTTACGATGTAGCTCATATTCATCCTCATCTAAGAGTGAATAAGACATATCAGGGAAAACTTTAATGTCTAAATCATAGTCAATATATTTAATGGCATTATTATCGAAAACAAATGGTGAGCTTAGATTACAATAATAATACACACCGTCCTCACGTAGCATGCAAATGATATTAAACCAGTGCTCCGCATGGAAATAACAAATAGAAGGCTCTCTCGTTAGCCAAGTACGACCATCGGATTCTGTCACAAGTGTCCGTTCATTCGCACCGATAATTATATTTTTCGTCCCTTTTAAAACCGTTGTTTCTTGCCAAACACGGTGGATACGGCCATTGTGCTTATAACTATGTATTTGTATCGTTTCTCCTTCTACCGGTATTGCCATTTTTGAAGCCCACCTTTTCGTCTATGCTACCTAAATCTAGCAGTCTCTAGTATATTATAGCAATGTGTACGCGAAAGGTGTAGTTAGAAAACCACAAAATTTCCCTGCGCTCTTTTAAATTTGTACAAAATTTCGATCATAACAACCTTTCAATTGGATTTTTTTTGCTTGTGTTTATAAACAAATCGGATTTTCTGAATCAAAGCCTTTCTTCCTCGCTTCCGATCAGTTCTTCGTTCTATCTGAGCAGTTTCCTCGACTACCCAATCAATTTTCTCATCTTGCTATATAAAAATTAAAAAGGAGCTGCCTTTATTAATCTTTTCGATTTTAGACAGCTCCTAAGAGGTAAATGCAATTATGCAATTACAAAGTGTTATTCACCAAGATCTTGGTTAGTTTTATTGAAGTTACCTGAAGCTTGAGCTTTGTTTTGCTCTGCTTTAGCATTTTGCTTTTGCACTTCATTAACGTCTGTTTCATAACCAAATTCTTGACTTTGACGTTGCATGTTTTTATTCGGTTGTAAATTTTGGTTGTTGTTTTGCTTTTTCATTATTCATTCACCTCCACGCTCATTATTGTGTACCGAGGTGAATGCTTTTATGCTCATAAATTTTTATAAATTTTATTTTCTTGATTAACGCTTAATTTCTCGCCAAATTTTCAGCATTGGAACGGGCATTGGTAATAATTCTATTTGCTCTCGAGTCAGCCATTCGCCCTTTACTGCTGAATTGCATTTCATAAAATAGCTATTTATATGCCATGTTAAATGTGAAAAAACATGTTTAAATGTTAGCAAATCTTCTTGCGATTGAACATTCATAGCATAATCATTAAGAAATGTATCTATTGAATCTTTACCGTGCTCAAGCATTGGAAACTGCCATAGGTTAGCTAGTAAACCTTCTGCTGTTCGCTGTTCTAATAAAAATCGACCTTCGTCATCTCGGCATACAAGCACATCGTATGTGATATACTTCATCTTTACTTTTTTTGATTTGATAGGTAATTTTTCTGGCTCACCTTCATTATAAGCGGTACAGTATTCGCGAACTGGACACAATAAACACTTTGGTGAGGTTGGCGTACAAATAAGTGCACCAAGCTCCATTAAGCCTTGATTGAAGGACGATGCATTTTCGGGATCTATCAATTCTTCAACAGCCGCTTCAAAAACCTTTTTAGTCTTTGGAACTGCTATATCATCATGAATAGTAAGCACACGACTTAAAACGCGCATAACATTGCCATCAACCGCATGTTCGGGCTTATTATAGGCAATACTTAAAATAGCTCCAGCAGTATATGGGCCTACGCCTTTTAATGTTGAAATCTCGTGGCGATTATCGGGTACTATCCCACCGTAGTTTTCTAATACCTCACGGACACCCGCTTGTAAGTTACGTGCACGGGAATAATAGCCAAGGCCTTCCCAATGCTTCAATAAGTATTCTTGCGGAGCTTCCGCGAGTAATTCTAATGTTGGAAAACTTTCCATGAAACGATTGTAATAAGGAATAACTGTGTCGACACGTGTTTGCTGGAGCATCACTTCCGATACCCAGATTTTATAAGGGTCCGTAGTATGTCTCCAAGGTAAATCACGTTTCTCAACATTAAACCATTCGACTAAAGATTGTCGAAATTCTGTTACATATGGATAATTCACAGTGACCTCCTGCGTCTTTACGATTTTATTTATGGTAAAAAGAGTATACAATTAAGAAAAGATTATCTGTCAAAAACGACAAAAAACTTCATATTTTTTCAAGCTTTAAAACAACTTTCTTAATTGTAAATATCACGTATTACGGATTATTGAAATATACATGTATGCAATTGTACTCTTTTTTGTTGCATACAAGGAGTGGATATTTTTGGATTCAGGTACACATTTCGTTATGGGTATTGCCCTCGGAGGTCTTGCTTTAATCGACCCCGTTGTAGCAGATCATTCAATGACCTTTACCGCAGTAATGGCAGGTACGATTATTGGCTCACAGGCACCTGATGTCGATACAGTGTTAAAATTACGCAACAATGCCGTTTATATTCGACATCATCGAGGAATTACACATTCACTACCAGCAGTAGCTCTTTGGCCCATATTAATTACAGCGGTTTTAGCACTTATTATTCAAGACGCAAATGTGTTTCATTTATGGCTTTGGACATTTTTAGCTGTAGCACTTCATGTCTTTGTTGATATTTTCAACGCTTATGGTACACAAGCACTTCGACCATTCTCTAGAAGATGGGTTGCACTTGGTGTCATTAATACGTTTGATCCAATTATTTTTACACTACATTGCCTTGGCATTTTACTTTGGGCATTTGGTGCAAATCCAGTTTGGACATTTAGTATCATGTATCTCATTATTATCGTTTACTACTTTTTACGCTTTACAGTCCAAAAAGCTGTAAAGAACGCTGTGCATAATACCATACAAGATGAAGAGTATGTCATTGTAGCCCCTACAATGAGATTCTTCCACTGGCGAATTGCAGCAAAATCCAAAACGCATTATTACGTTGGGCGCGCTTATGGGCGAACTGTTAATATTTATGATAAATTCGAAATAAAACCTTTACCGAAAACGCCTCTTATCGAAATAGCATTGAAAGATCGCAATCTCGCTGCTTTCGTGTCATTCTCACCATTGTATCGCTGGGAAATTTCAGAACTCGATAATGGCTTAACAGAAGTAAGATTAATTGATCTGCGTTACCGTAGTGATAATCGCTATCCGTTTGTTGCTGTCGCTCATTTAAACGATGACAATGAGATTATCACTTCATACACAGGCTGGATTTTTACCGAAGATAAACTCCAGAAAAAATTACAGGTTGGCGCAAGTAATTAAACATCAGCAAACCCTGACCAAATATTGGTCAGGGTTTTGTTATTGTACCATATCATCACTAGCATCGAGTAAATGTGCGTATTTAGGATTGCGTCCTGCAAATGCATGAAGTTTATCACCGTAGCTGTTAATTAATTGACGCACTAAATTTTCAGTGTAATCAGCACCACGATAGGAGTAGCCTGCTTTTGCAGAAGTCGATTCAAAATCACTCCATAAAAGCTCAATCCATACTCGTGCACGTCCTACTGACATTTGCGGGTTTTTTGCAAGTAATTCAGCAGTTAGTTTTTCAATTTTTTCTTCCATTTATTTGCCCACCTTTACAGGAGATAGCATGGAAACAGGTAAAGCCTCTTGATATTTTTCGCCTCCCAAGCGATGTCCCCAAGCAAAGCGACCTTTTAAATAATCCACTTGAAAAAATTCATTTTCAGAGCCGTCAATACGATACATTTCTCCAGGAATTATTGTCTCCAAATCTACTAAATAAGCAGCAGCCATTAAAGCCTTACGCTCATATACTGCGAATTCATTAATGATACCTAGCTGTTCCGCCTTACGTGCCTTTTCCTTTATCATTGCTATTTCCTCACGTAATTCGTGCTCTGACATTGCAGCATAATTTTTTTCGTTCATTCCTCATTCTCCTTCTCTTCTATAAAACGATCTATAACCTCTATAGGAAACCCCTTTTGATAGAGAGCCTGCTTTATTTTCATTTTCAATTCATAACCAGTATACTTCGATGAATACTTTTTCCAAACTTTTTCGCCTTGTCCATCAAGTAGCTGTTGCCATTCATCTTCATCTTGCTCAATCTCTATTTGACTGAGCACATCATCTACAACATTAAAAGAATAACCTTTTCGCATTAAAAAATCTTGAATTTTAGCTTTTACTTGTGTTGGGGTTTTCTTTTTTTCTGATCGAACGACCTTCTCAGCCAATTGTGTGGCAAGCTTAACCTGTTCCGCATGACTATACGTAGCAAGAACCTCATCCTGTAAGCTTTTATCAATTCCTTTTTTCATAAGGTCTTGCCTAATTGCCTTAGGTCCCTTTTTCATCGTAGCTTTTTTCGTATCGAGTAACGCCTTGGAGTAAGTTTCATCATTTAAAAAGCCGTATGATTTAAGCTTTTGGATAGCCTCTAAAATAACCGCTTCCCCAAATTCCAACGAGAGAAGCTTTTTCTTGACCTCATGCTCACTGCGCATTTGATAAGACAAAAAATTTAACCCTTTATTAAAAGCTTTTCGAATCTCATCCTCATAGGCAATTTCCTGAATGTCAAATTCCTCAAGAACTTTTCCCTTCGTTAATCCAAATTGAATGAGAATTGCCTCATCTACAGGAAAAGCGTATTCTTCGTTCAAATATATATTATAACGTTCTGGGTTGTTTTTTTGACGTGCAATTTTCGTAATAATACGCATTTGTAACACCTCACTACTGACCATTATAACATTTTTCGAGGGTATTGCTCTGTGGGAGGTATGCTCCCGTTTTGCGTGGGTATTTACTTTTATTTCGGTATTCTCTCGTTTCACGAGTAATTTCCAGTTTCGAGGATATTCTTTTAGAAAAACATCATTTTACGTTTAATTTCCTCTTCAAGATTTATGCATTAAATTAAATAGGATAATTTTTTTAAAAATACGCATTCTAATGAAAAAGAAAGGATGCGTTTTTACATGTGGAAACAGCATATTGTAGGTGCGGTCATCGCTACTTTTATTATTGCCGCGGCGATTAGCTTTAATCCATTTTCAGCTTCTGGCTCTGATGAATACCATTGGGGATTAAAGAAAGCAAAAAACGGTGAACCAGCTGAAGCTGGAGCACAGCTTGATCAGCTACTTGAGAAATATGGTGCTATTTATAAAGGTAAGCCTGATAAAAAAATTGCTTATTTAACCTTTGATAACGGATATGAAAATGGGTTTACAGAAAGCATTTTGGATACATTGAAGAAGGAAAAAGCACCAGCCACCTTCTTTTTAACTGGTCATTATTTAGAAAGTGCCCCCGATATAGTGAAACGCATGATTAAAGATGGCCACACAATCGGCAACCATTCATATGGACATCCAAATATGGCGAGATTAACGCCAGATGCTATGCGTACAGAATGGAAAAAATTTGACGATAAACTTCGGGGATTGACTGGTATAAAGCGTACAACATACTTCCGACCACCTGAAGGTACATTTAATGCGAAATTATTAGAGGTAGCAAATGCTGAGGGCTATCGTCATATTTTCTGGTCTGTTGCCTTTAAGGATTGGGAAAGGGATGTCCGTCGTGGCGCAGATTATGCGTATAATGCATTAATGGAACAGCTTCACCCTGGCGCTGTTATTTTAATGCATACAGTTGCACAAGATAATGCAGAAGCTCTCCCAAGGTTTATTGCCGAAGCGAAAAAACAAGGCTATACATTTTTATCCCTTGACGATTTAGTTTTAGAATATGAAGATTCTCCTGTCGCTTTGCAATCGTCTACTCCTTAGTTATAATGGGGAGATGATATTAAAAGAACAGGGACGTGGATCGCTTGACGCAGCAAACAACAATGGAAGTAGGACAAAAATTTCCTCTAACAATAAAAAGACTTGGTATTAACGGTGAAGGAGTAGGCTTTTATAAGCGTAATGTGGTATTCGTAAAAGGCGCTATTCCTGGTGAAGAAATTACAGCACAAGTAACTAAAACACAGCGAAACTTTGCCGAAGCAGAAATAGTAACTATTCGTAAAGTTTCAAAATATCGCCAGGAAGCGCCATGCCCAGTTTACAACGAATGTGGCGGCTGTCAGCTTCAACATATGACATATGAAAAACAGCTAATCGAAAAGCGTGATATCGTAATTCAAGCATTAGAACGTTACGCTAAACCTTTAGCTAATACAGTTGAAGTTCGCAAAACTTTAGGGATGGATAATCCATGGAATTATCGTAACAAAAGTCAGTATCAAGTACGTAAAGAGGGTAAGCGTGTCTATGCAGGGTTATTTGCAGAAGGTAGTAACAAGTTACTGAACATCAATGATTGCCTTGTTCAACATCCGATTACAGCTAAAATCACAGTGGCAACGCGTAAAATTTTACAAAAACTGAATATTACTATTTATGATGGTCGTACACTTGATGGCTTAGTACGTACGATTGTTGTACGTACAGGAATTCGTACTGGTGAAACACAAGTCGTGCTCGTTACAACACGTAAGGAAATTCCACATCAAGCGGAACTCATTGCACGTATTAAAAAAATCGATCCAAGTATTGTTTCGATTGCCCAAAATATTAACCGTGAGAAAACATCGTTAATCTTTGGCGATGAAACAATTGTCCTTGATGGCAAGGAAACAATTCATGAGGAGCTTGGAGAATTAGCCTTTGATTTATCAGCTCGCGCCTTTTTCCAACTGAATCCAACACAAACGGTCCATCTTTATGATGAAATAAAAAAAGCAGCGGCATTAACAGGCAAAGAAACAGTTGTTGATGCTTACTGCGGTGTTGGAACAATCGGCTTATGGCTGGCTGACAAAGCAAAAGAAGTTCGCGGGATGGATGTTATTCCAGAAAGCATTCAGGATGCACGTAAAAATGCACGAAACCATGGCTTCAAGCATACAAAATACGCAGTCGGCACAGCAGAAAGTGTCCTAGCAAAATGGCGCAGGGAAGGGTTTACACCAGATGTTATTACAGTTGACCCACCACGCACAGGTCTAGCACCAGAATTCATCCGCACGGTGTTGAAGCTAAAACCGAAGCGCTTTGTCTATACATCGTGTAATCCATCAACTTTAGCGAAGGATTTAAACGAATTATCGAAGTTTTATGATGTGGAGTATATTCAGCCAGTGGATATGTTTGCACAAACCGCACAGGTGGAATGTGTGGCGAAGCTAGTATTGAAAAATAAGTAATAAAAACGGGCGTCCTCAAAAAATGAGTGACGCCCTTTAACATTCTAAATGAGAATTTCTATTGCTTTAGCAGCTGCATCGTGGATCGATAATTTTTATATATATTCTGCGATCTCCTCATTATAATTCATCTGAGTTAGTGTTCTTCTATTATATAGAGATCCAAAGTCCAAATATTACTTATCTACAAATATTATTTGATTTTATGTTAACTTGTCTGTATAATATCATTCTAGGTGCCAAACCTATGTGACTTGGACGGAACATCCTTGTCACGCAAAGAACGCCATAACAGCACGGATTTGCTGGGCGTTTTTTTGTTTTATGAGCGGGAAGATGAGCCCCGCTCTTTTATTTTGTCTAAAATACCCAAAAGTCTCCGAGCTGACTCTCTTTTTTCCGCTTCAAGAATCATTCCAAAAAACAACGCCCAAAGACTAATAAAACAATGGCTATAGCTAGCAAAAGCATCGCCACTAATAAAAGGAAGCTGTAATTTACATATTCTAAATAAACGCCTCCTAATGGCCCTGTTAAACTACCGATACTAAGAGCAATACCGCAAAGCAGATTTCCTGTTGGTAGTAACTCCTTTGGTGTTAAGTCAGCCATAAAAGTAATACCCAATGAAAACATCGAACCGACTAATATACCTGTAAAGAAAAATGCTACAGCTACTGCAATTTGTGAATGCTCTACAAAACTTGCAATGCCAAAAATAACAATCCCACCAAATGAACCTATCAGCAAGACATTGCGTCGTCCTACTTTATCCCCTATAGCTCCAAGTGGTACTTGTGTCAAAATCCCACCAAATGTAAAGACTGTTAAAATAATAGGAATCATATCCACGTCGAAACCTTTTCGTAACGCATAAACTGGGAACAAGGCATTTAAAAAAGATTCTAAAAACCCATAAACAAATGGCCATAAAAATGCAATCCACCCGAATGCAATAGCCATTTTATAACGATGCCACCCCCTTGCATGTAAGTCTCCCGTTAATCTCTCTGGTATTTCATTTTGTAAAAGGAAGACAAAAGCCCATGCTAATAAGCACATAATCGAGGACATAATAAACGGTAATGCTTCTGAAACCTTGTATAAATTTCACCATCAAAGGACCTACCCCAAAACCTGTACTAAAAGACAAGCCGTAAATGGCCATACCTTTTCCTAAGCTTCTATGATCCGTAGTGCTTGTAATCCACGTCTGTGTTGCAAAGTGTAATGCATGATCCCCTATCCCAATGAGTAAGCGGAGGGTAAACCAAAAAGTCACACTCTTCCATAAGGGAAATGCAAGCAGTGAAGCGAAGACAAGTGCACCGCCTATTAAAATAATGGTTTTGTAGCCCCATTTTCGTAATGGCTGCTCGATAAACGGTGAGATTAATAAAGTTCCTATGTATAGACCTGTTACGTTCAATCCATTCAACGCAGAGGATACTCCATCACGTTCGAAAATAATTGAAATTAGCGGTAATAGCATCCCTTGTGAAAAGCCTGAAATAGATACAATTAACACTAGAATGGCAAATCTTTTTTTGCTGTAATCTGAGAAGTATGTCATCATTCTCTCCAACATCAAGTCGTTTTTCCAAATAACAGCATACCAAAAAGCCTTAGCGCTCACCACATGTGATTTTACGCTAAGGCCTAACTAACACTTATCTCCATTTAATTGTATAAACACGAATTTCGGCTTTTACATCGGCCGAGTACTTGTTTAAACTCCCTCCTTTTCGAGTTAGAGTTTTTTTGATTTTTGAAATCAGCTCCTTTACTTTTTCTTAATATTAATTTAACACACGTCTTTAATGTTGTAAATATTCAGTCTATTGATTTTCGCAAAATAATCGCTTAGTCCTAGGTGTTTACCTAAACATTGAAATTTAGTCCCGAATCAGCTAAGATGAAGGGGATGAAATGAGGTGTATGTATGTCAAATCCAATCACTGATAAAAAACAGCAAATGAACTACTTAAAAGAGCGTCTAGAAATGTTTTTAGAAGTTTTAGATGCAATTGATCCTGAAACAACTGAATTAGAGGATATCGATCGTTTAATTCAAATGATGGATGATTTAGAAGACAAAATGGAGCAATTTAATGCTCGTGAACAATAACTACTAATCAATTTCTCCTTGGCGTAATTGCGTCCGAATATCAAAATCCCGTGACATCCGCCGGAGGCTTATCTTCAGGAAGTCTTTTATAACTGACTCTTCACTTTCGTACAGAAAAGATTTGCTGAATGAAGATAAAAGCAAGCAGATGTGCTATATCCACTTGCTTTTTTCTGTTCCATTTCCGGTTAATAGCAATCCCAATTATATAGAACTTTACTAAAATCCTTTCGTTTAAGGTCATCTTCAGTAATAAAGAAATTTCCAACCCCGTCATCCCCCCACACAATATGTTCCCCTACACTATCAATCTGAAGTAACAAAATTGTTGAATCTATATAGTCGCCATATGCTCTTGGATCTTCTTGGGTAAAGAATGGATATCCGCCAATTTTATGACCTGAACTATTTAAGGTTTCATAAAATGAGTCTACTAAAATATCATTGTCTTCTATATTAGCAAGGATCTTCGCATATAGTTTTTCACGTCTAAAGTCATGTGCTGATAATGGTTCGTAGCTTGTTCCAAAAGACAATGCCATTTCTTTTTCAACTGGAAAGAATAATTCTTTTTCTTTCTCTTCAACAAATAAGAAGTCTTGAACTAATTGCAGCTCATCACTGACAATATGTTCGTGGAAAATGACGCGGAAGCCCTCCTGATTTTGGCCATTCTCAAAGTCCATCCCTAATACATCATCATAGCCATCAATAAAAAACTGTAAAATCCCCTCTTCAGGGAAATTCGGTAAATGCTTAGATACATCTGCAAAATTAATTTGTGCTAGTAATTTTAATGGTTGCCCCTCAGGACTTTTCGGATATTCCATTGAAAGAGGAAAATACGGATCACCCGCAAACTTACTTTCAAATAAAGATGTTTTTCGTTCTTCCGTTTCAATAAATACAGTAGGCTGTATCGTTTCCTCTATTACAGTCCGATATTGTTCAAATACTTCAGGTAAATTAAGTAACTTCATAATATTACCTCCTAAAGGAAATTTTATATTTATTATAGAACAAACGTTCTTCACCAGCAATCTTTATGGTGATTTGATCAGCTCAGCTTCAAAAGTGATCCGCCCACCTAAACAATAGATACATAATTTCATATTTAAATGACCTCTTTTTGAGAATAGACCTTTAATTCCGACCACAATGAGTTGAACTCTTTTTTTCATTAGTTGAAAAGAGTATAATGTATCGTGGAAATAATCAAATTTTCTATGGGGGGCAATACTAAATGAATATCCAAACTTTGGAGAAAAGTCTTTACGATTTAATTACTGAAACATCTACTAATCTACCAAAAGACGTACGTCGTGCAATTAAGAAAGCTAAAGAAGCTGAGAATTCAGGTACTCGTGCTGCAATGAGCTTAGACACAATCTCAACTAATATTATTATGGCAGAAGATAATGTATCACCTATCTGTCAAGATACTGGTCTACCAACATTCAAAATTTATACTCCTGTTGGTGTAAACCAATTAGAAATTAAAGAAGCTATTAAAAAAGCTATTTGTGATACATCTGCCGATGCAAAATTACGTCCAAATGCGGTTGATTCATTAACAGGCGCAAACAGCGGCAACAACCTTGGTGACGGTCTTCCTGTTATGAAATTCGAACAATGGGAAAAAGACTACATCACAATTAAGTTAATCCTTAAAGGTGGCGGCTGTGAAAACAAAAACATTCAGTATAGCCTACCATGTGAGCTTGAAGGTCTTGGCCGCGCTGGTCGTGATTTAGATGGTATCCGTAAATGTATCATTCACTCAGTATACCAAGCACAAGGTCAAGGCTGTTCAGCTGGCTTCATCGGTGTAGGTATCGGTGGAGACCGCTCTTCTGGTTACGACTTAGCGAAAGAACAATTATTCCGTCATGTGGAAGATACAAATCCAAATGCTGATCTTGCTAAATTGGAAGAGTATGTAGTGAAAACTGCAAACACATTTGGTATCGGTACAATGGGCTTCGGTGGTGAAGCAACATTACTAGGCTGTAAAATTGGTGTTATGCACCGTATCCCTGCATCATTCTACGTATCAGTAGCTTATAACTGCTGGGCATACCGTCGTATGGCTGTGGACATCAATCCTCAAACTGGTGAAATTATTAACTGGCATTATCAAGAAGGCGAAAAAATTACATTTAAAGAAGATGAAGTTGCAGCAACAACAGAAGATACTACTACAGATGTAGTGGAACTTACTGCACCAATTACTGAAGAGCAAATTCGCGCTCTAAAAGTTGGTGACGTTGTTTCGATTACTGGTCGTATGTATACTGGCCGTGACGCAATTCACCATCATTTAATGAGCCATGATGCTCCAGTTGATCTTAATGGACAAGTTATTTATCACTGTGGCCCTGTAATGGCAAAAGACGAAGAAGGCAACTGGACAGTTAAAGCAGCTGGTCCAACTACTTCTATTCGTGAGGAGCCATATCAAGGTGACATCATGAAAAAATTCGGTATCCGCGCTGTAATTGGTAAAGGCGGTATGGGACCAAAAACACTTGCTGCATTAGAAGAGCACGGTGGCGTTTACTTAAATGCAATCGGTGGTGCTGCACAATACTACGCAGACTGCATTAAAGGTGTTGAAGGCGTTGACCTAATGGAATTCGGTATTCCAGAAGCAATGTGGCATTTAAACGTTGAGAAGTTCACGGCTGTTGTAACAATGGACTCTCACGGTAACTCATTACACGCAGATGTAGACAAATCATCCCTAGAAAAACTTGCCCTACACGCAGAACGAGTATTCTAATAAGAGCTTTTTACGTTGAATAGTAACAATAGTTTTTAAACTGTGGAGTACACATAGCATCAGCTATACTGAAAAAACGAATTTATAACTTAATAATTTATGGCTCATCACCAAAAGTTAGGTATGACATTTATTAAAACGTATGTCAGTTCATTGAAGTGAAGACTAGACGCCCAAGCGCCTAGCCAGACCGGAAATCAGCCCCACTTTATAGTGATAAGCCTGCACAAGTTTGAGAAGCACAGAATATTCCTATGAATAACTGTGCTTTTCTTATGTTCAAAAATTATTTTAAAAATCCTCAAATCGCCTCCATCTCAATCCCGGCCTGCTTTTATCCCCACTCTTTAAAAATCCCTTCAAATTTCTTACTTTCTTTTTCCAAATACCTTTGTTATAATAATTCTAAATTAGAGAGGAGCTAATCGATAGCGATTTTCAATTAGACATTGTTTATATACATTGATTTATATGGGTTTTGATATTGATTTTCATTATCAGGAGGAATAAAAGTGGAACACTCTAAACGAGAAAATTCTAATTTAATTGAGAAAACAAAAGAGCATGCTGAATTAATTGCTGCCCTTATAGCAGGTCTGTTTATTTTGCTTGCATGGCGTTTAGATACTAGCGGGCAAACAACAGCTTCTATTATTTTATATATAGTTGCATTTTGTGTCGGCGGATTCGCTAAAGCAAAAGAAGGCATCGAAGAAACCATTGAAAATAAAGAACTTAATGTTGAACTATTAATGGTATTAGCTGCAGTTGGCTCAGCTGCAATCGGTTATTGGACAGAGGGCGCTATTCTAATTTTCATTTTTGCCGTAAGTGGTGCTCTGGAAACATACGCAATGAATAAAAGTCATCGTGAAATTTCTGCACTCATGAACTTACAACCCGAAGAAGCTTGGCTTGTACGAGGGAACTTTGAACCAATGAAAGTTTCTATCTCTACATTACAAATTGGAGATCACCTACTCGTAAAACCTGGTGAACGTATTCCAGCAGACGGCGTGATCTTCAAAGGACAGTCTTCTATCGACGAATCCGCAATAAGCGGTGAACCACTCCCAGTGGCAAAACATGAAGGCGACGAGGTATTTGCAGGTACTGTGAATTTAAATGGCGCCATTACGATGGAAATGACAAAACCAAATTCAGAAACACTTTTCCAAAAAATTATCCAACTTGTACAAAGTGCTCAGAGTGAAAAGTCTCCATCTCAACAGTTTATAGAAAAATTCGAAGGTACTTATGTAAAAATTGCGCTACTCTCCGTTGCCATTATGATGTTTCTACCTCACTTCGTTCTCGGTTGGGACTGGACAACAACTTTCTATCGTGCAATGGTACTCCTAGTAGTTGCTTCTCCATGCGCACTTGTGGCATCCATTATGCCGGCAACACTTGCAGCAATTTCAAATGGTGCTAAACACGGTGTATTATTCAAGGGAGGCTTACATTTAGAGCATCTAGGTGTATTACGTGCATTAGCAGTAGATAAAACAGGTACTTTAACACAAGGTAAACCAACCATTACTGATTTTATTGTTCGAGAAGGATTAGACCGTGAACATGCAATAACAATCCTTGCAGGTATTGAAGCACAATCGAACCACCCACTCGCACAAGCAATTACTTTATTCGCAAGACAAGAAGGTATCACACAGTTTCCTCAAGCCACTATTGAAGATATCCCAGGTTGGGGTATCAAAGGTAACGTTAATGAGGTCGAATATCTTGTCGGGAAACCAGACTTTGTTGGTCTAGATGAGGCAATCGAATTTGCAAATGGCGCAGCAGAAAGCCTTGCCTCAGAAGGAAAAAGTGTTATTTTCATTCGTGACAAAGATGGCATTGTCGCATTGGCAGCCCTAAAAGATACAGTTCGCAGTGAAGCAAAAAAAGCAATATCATTACTAAAAGAGCTAGGCATTGATGTTGTCATGTTAACAGGCGACAACGAGAAGACTGCAAAGGTGATTGCCAAAGAAGCAGGCGTGACAGAATACGTTGCAGAATGTCTCCCTGAAACAAAAGTGACTGAGATGAAACGACTCCTTTCTGAACATAAATTTGTAGGGATGGTCGGTGACGGTATTAATGATGCACCTGCATTAGCAACTGCAACTACCGGAATTGCGATGGGAGAAGGAACAGATGTTGCTTTAGAAACAGCAGATGTCGTTTTAATGAAAAATGACTTATCAAAAATTGCCTATGCTGTACGTTTATCACGTAAAATGCAACGCATCATCAAACAAAACATTTTCTTCTCTATAGGCGTTATCGTTTTATTAATTGCTTCAAACTTTTTACAGGTCGTCGATTTACCTCTTGGCGTAATCGGACATGAAGGAAGCACTATTTTAGTTATTTTAAATGGCTTACGTATGCTTAATAAAAACGCCTAAAACACAAACAGCCTCGTATCACAAAGCGTGATACGAGGCTATTCTTTTCATATTCCTACCTATTCGCTAGTGTCTCCTGCTTCATAAGTTCTTTTTGCAATACTTTTTTCTGCATCGTCGCATTTAAAATGCCACCAAAAATTAAAATAATTCCCGTGAAATATAGCCACAGCATTAAAATAATAACGCCACCAATACTGCCATATGTAGCGGAATAATTCGCGAAATTATTAATATAAAAGGAGAAAGCATATGTTACTGCCACCCAGGAAATAGTTGAAAATAATGCACCTGGCCAAACTCCCCTCAACTTCAAACGAGGAATTGTATTTGGAATAAATCTATAAATCCCCATTAAAACTATAAAAATAAGTAGCGGTGGGATCGACCAACGTGTTCTATGCCAGATTATTTCAAACTGCTCCTCAATGCCAACAATCGAAAATAAGAAATGCCCCACTTGTTGCCCAAAAACCGGTAACAGTAGAACGACAGCAATAACAACGACAAATACCAAGGTGAAAACAAGGGATAGCCCTCGATCTAGTAGACTCGCCCTAGTTTCTGTGTCATAAGCCTTATTCAAGGCTCTAATCAATGCATTAATTCCTTTGGAGGCAGACCAAATTGTTCCAAGTACCCCGACAGATAATAAACTACTATTTCGGCTTGTTAAAATTTCATCCAATGTACTTTCAATAAGCCTATACACTTCGTCCGGCATTATATTCACTAGAAATGAATACACTTGCGTCGACTTTAAATTCAAATATGGTAGTAATGTAACTAGAAAAATTAGTAACGGGAAAAAAGACAGTAAAAAGAAATAAGCCAATTGCGCTGCAAGAGCTGATATTTCTGCTCGTCGTAAGCGTAGTAGTAAATCTTGCATAAAGCCTCTTGATGTCATCACATCTACAGTATCTTCGTCCGGTGAGACAAATGATTTCACCACACCGACAGCTGAATGTATCGAAGCTTTTTTCTTCTCCATACAAATTCCCTCCTGTACGACAACTATTCTTTATTAGGTAAAGAAAAGGCTGATTTCGTGTCATTAATCATGCCTTCGATCGTGGAAGGTAAATCTTTAAACTCATCAACTTTATCAATGATTGAGTTGACATTTTCTGAAACACTTTCACATAGCACTTTAGTGGCCAATACTTTTTCCTCAACTAGAACTTGTAATTCCTCTCGGTTGGTTGCATAATACGATATTGCTTCTTTCATCTTTTTCGTTGAAGCTATTGTTTTTTCACGCGTTGTACGGTCCAACATACTTAACGCAGCACCAACTGTGGCACCAACTACGATAGATGCTAATAATTTACTTTGTCCCATATTAAATACCCCCTGCTTTAGTAAATGTATTTGTTTTTTAGAGTAATAAATCAATTATGCCTCGGCATAATTACGTCCGGAGGCTTTAGGCCAACAGATATTTTTTGCGCGAAAGCGTAGCGTCAGCGGCAGATGTTTTTTGCTCGAAAGCGTAGAGACAACTTTAGTATGATGTTGGTCACTCAGTCGTGCGTTGTTGTTGTTGCTGTCGCTTCGCTTTCGCACAGATAAATTGTCACTGGATGCGGCGTTCTTAGACTGAGTTCCTCTAATTAAGCGGATGTTTGAACACCTGCCGACAGATGTTAAACTACTTACTGCCCTTATTCTACCCAATAACAGTCTATTTTTAAAGCAATGTCAAAATACAGTGTTGACATTTTTTTTATTCAATGAAATGATATTTTCGAGGATAACGAAAGGTAGGTTTAAATAATGGATTTATCAGTACCGTCAAAAGAAAACGTTATTTATATGATTGATCAAATGAAAGACAAGCTTCGCATGGTTAATGTTGATGCGATGAAATCGGAAAATTTCGATGAGGCTAATTACGATGACCTAGTCTATTTATACGAAATGATCATGAAGCGCGATACATTTAGTCCGAGCGAGATGCAAGCTATCGTTGCTGAATTAGGCGCTTTACGCAAATAAATAAAAGTTTCTAAACAAAAAGCTATTAGCAATAAAGGCACCAAAGCCGTTTGCTAATAGCTTTTTTCTATTTTGTACTTTTTACGGCAGAACCATCCTCAGTTACAAGTGGTTGTATTAACACTTCTACACGACGATTTTTCGCACGTCCTTCTTTAGTATCGTTTGGTGCAACGGCACGGTTCTCACCGAAACCTTGTGTACTAAAGTTTCGACCATCTAACTTCGAGTTACTCTGCAATAAAATTTCTGCGAAGTTCACCGCACGTAACGCCGAGAGCTGTAAGTTAGAAGAGAAGTTTGGTCCAGCTGGAACATTATCCGTATGACCAGTAATAACAATACTACGTGGTGGATTAGATACCAACACATCTGCAAGCTCTTTTGCTATTGTCTTATACTCTGGTTTAATGTCCGCTTTCCCAGAATCAAACAGGATACTATCACGAATTGTAACAAGTAACCCTTCATCAGTCATCGCTGTTGCGAATTGACCTTCCATCTCATGAACAGCAATGAAATTATCAACACTATCTTTAATTTGAGCTAACTCCTGCTGATCCTTCAAGTAAGCTGAATTTTGTTGCGTTTGTGGTGTTTGGTCACTATCCGCATTCGGACTTTTTACCGGTGAAGGCTGATCTAAAAAGCTTGTTCCACCATCAAATACTTGATTAAACACCGCTGACATTCTCTCTAGCTTTTCTTGGTCTACTGAACTGGATGCAAACAATATGATAAATACAGCTAATAGCAGTGTTAAAATATCTGCATACGGAACTAGCCAAGACTCATCGATATGTTCATCATGCTTTTTTTTCTTAGCTTTCTTTGCCAAGGCCGCCCGCCCCACTTTCATGAGAAATTTGACGACGTTCTTCCATTGTTAAGTAAGAAGATAATTTTTGTTCGATAACGCGTGGAGCCTCCCCTTCTAAGACAGAAAGGATGCCTTCAATCATCATTCTTTTTTGCTTAACTTCGATAGCTGATTTACGTTTTAATTTATTCGCAAATGGATGCCATAAAACATAACCTGTAAAAATACCTAATAATGTAGCCATAAAAGCAGCTGAAATAGCATGTCCAAGCTTTTCTATGTCATTCAAATCTGCTAATGCGGCGATTAACCCTACTACCGCACCAAGTACCCCTAAAGTCGGGGCATATGTACCAGCTTGTGTAAAGATTGCAGCACCACTAGCATGACGTTCTTCCATCGCTTCGACTTCTTCTGTTAAGACATCACGAATATAGTCCGCATTCTGACCATCAATTGCTAATGTAAGTCCATTTTTTAAAAATGGGTCTTCTATTTCTGAAGCTTTACTCTCAAGCGCCAATAGACCTTCACGGCGAGCTAAATCAGCCCATTGTGAAAACATCTTAATAATCTCAATATCATCCGCTAATTTTGTTTCTTTAAAAAGAATTTTAAATAGCTTTGGTACACGCTTTAACTCCTTCATTGGGAAGGCAATTGTTACTGCGGAAATTGTACCGAAGATGATAATTAGAATGGCAGCTGGGTTATAAAATGCACCTAAACTTACACCCTTTAGCACCATTCCTGTTAATAGCGCTACTAGCGCAAGTATTAACCCTACAATCGACGATATATCCATTCTAGAACCTCCAAATCTCCTATTAAGCTTTATTTCGTCCTTTTTTCCATAATTTTAATATAGTATAAATGTATTTCACATTTTTTTCGATGAAATAAATACTTTTTATTCACCTTTCGACCATATTTGATTATATTGAATTAAGAATAATACACTAAATTGTCTTCATTTGAAAAAAATTAAGAATTTGTTATTATTCTTCGACACAAAATTACTAAAAAATGCTTGATTAGTCATAAAATTAGGATTAAATATCCAAAAAAATCCACGCATTCATATGAGTAATTCGACTGAAAACAAAAAACCACCTCAAATAATCGCTAAAACATCGCATAAAAATGGTATAAAACAGTTTAATGTCTATTTATCCGACAACATACTTTTTTCGCACTCGCTATGAAAACGCTCCAAAAGACTCATTTAATTTCTTCCCATATTTAATCAATTATGCCTCGGCATAATTGCATCATTCGGCTTTGTGCTGGCACAAAGAACTTCTTTCACCAACTAAAGACGGAGAGACTTCTATACCTGCCGCTACGCTTTCGGTACAAAAAACGTCGCGGCTAAGCACGGACAAGAAAATTTAAAATCAATTATTTCAACAGACGAAATGCACAAAGCTCAGTACATTACTTTATGATTATTTCTAGGCAACAGAATATAGAAAGCGCCACTACTATTAGGTAAAAACAATCACTTTTCCATATTATCAACTGGACAATTCAAGTAATTTATCCCTACTAATATTAGTCTGAACTAGGTGTGTTGTGGATGTCATAAATTCTCCTTAGATTTTCCTAGTAACCTATTGTATAATTACTTTAGATAATATTGTAGATTATTTTAGTAGAGAGGGGCTTTTATTATGTTCGTAACGACTGTACTAGGCTTTAGTGTCGTATTATTAATCTCTTTGGCATTCTTCATCCACTACCTACAAGTTGGTTTAGATTCTAAGTCTTCAGTGACTGTAGATCCAAAACCAAACGAAAAATTTTAATTTTGTTGAAAACAGCTACAGTAAGTAGCTGTTTTTTTATTATCTTCCGGCAGATTTTACGGCTATTTAATTATTTCGATTCGCTAAATAAATTACTAAACTTCTTTTTTTTTCGTAAAAAATCGCGTGAATATTGTCATTATTATTTGCATATTTAAAGTTTTGCTCTAAAATAATTCCTGTAAGGGAGGGAGCAATCTTTCATGACAATGTTACAAGATATTCTTAAGTTTAATGAAGATTTCGTTCAAGAAAAGAAATATGAGCCTTTTATTACAACAAAGTATCCTGATAAGCGCATCGTTGTGTTATCTTGTATGGATACACGACTTGTAGAGCTGTTACCTAAAGCTATGAATTTGCGTAATGGCGACGTAAAGATCGTTAAAAGTGCTGGGGCATTAGTTAGTCACCCTTTTGGTGCAATTATGCGTAGTTTACTTGTAGCTGTTTATGAACTACAAGCAGATGAGGTGTATGTTGTTGGACATTACGACTGCGGTATGAGTGCAGTTGACCCAGAAGCCATGTTAAATAAAATGGTTGCTAGAGGGATTACCCCTGAAACTATCGACACGATTGAATATTCAGGTTTTGATTTAAAAGAGTTTTTACGTGGCTTTGGTGACGTAGCAACAAGTGTAAAGAAAAGCGTTGATACTATTCGCAATCACCCGTTAATGGTTAAAGACGTACCTGTTCATGGATTAGTGATTGATCCAAATACAGGTCGCCTTGATTTAATCATAGACGGTAGCAAACAATAATAAAAATAGAAGCGTCTATCCTTCAATACTGAAAGATAGACGCTTCTTTTTATTGACCCTCTAAACGTGCATACATATAATGATCCACCCATTTACCATTAATGTACAGCAGCTTTCTCAAAAGACCCTCACGCTGGAATCCAGCCTTTTCTAAGACTCGGATAGAAGAATTATTTTGTGTTGAAACATAAGCCTCTACTCGATGTAAGCCTACTTGCTCGAACGCAAATTGCACGACCATATTAACTGCTTCCGTGACGATCCCTTTTCCAATATAAATTTCATCCATCGCATAACCAACAAACGCACTAGAATACGGTAAACGTTTTACTGCATAAAGAGCAATATGTCCTATTAAATTATTTGTACCCGGCTCAAAAATACCAAAGGAAAATTCCCTCTTTGAGTCCATTAAGTATAAGCATTCTTGAATTTTTTTATATTGAGCATTAATTGTATAATATTCAGGGCGTTGTAACGGCTCATGTGTAGACCAAAAGTATTTATTGCGACTTACGAGATCGGTTAAACTTTGTGCATCTTTTTCATAAAATGTGCGAATGTAGCATTTCCCTCCTTGAATTGATACCACATTTTCACCCTTTTTCCTTAATAATCTCCAAATTTTAAGCACCATTTTTCCACACTAACCTTCCGATAATTATCAATACGTTTTAATGCCTGCGTTCATTTACCAATGGAAGAAACACCCACTAATTGCAATTTTACTTTATTGTATGTAAAAAAAGATGCTGCTACAACTAAAACATCTCGTCTTGTTGTTACAGCATCTATATCATTATTTCACTTTTTGTTTTTTAGGCTTCTCCTCTAGCAATTCAAGGCTAGACGATTCCGCATCTTCTAAATGTGCTGTGTCTAAAACATTCGTTAAATGTAGGCCACGTTTTTTTGCCTCACATTCGATATGTGCTAGTGTTTCTTGCAGCACTTGAACACGAGCATATTTTTTATCATCTCCTTGTATTAGAACCCACGGAGCACTTTTCTTATCGGTCTTCGCAAACATTTCATTTGCAGCTTCTATATATTGAGGTGTTTTTTCGCGATTTCGCCAGTCTTCATCTGTTAGCTTCCAAGACTTATATGGATCCTCTTCACGTTCTCTAAAACGGTTAAGCTGCTCCTCATCAGATACTTGAAGCCAAAACTTAATAACAATATAATCCCCTGCTGTTAAAATCTTTTCAAAGTTATTAATTTCTTCGTATGCACGAGACCACTCTTCATTTGTTGCAAATCCTTCAATTCGCTCAACTAATACACGACCATACCATGAGCGATCAAAAATAGCGATTTGTCCATGTTGTGGCAGCTTTCGCCAAAAACGTTGTAAATAATTGTAGCGTAGTTCATGAGGCTGAGGTGCTGCAATTGGGTGCACGACATAGCCACGCGGATCAGCACGTTCAATTAGACGCTTAATAGCGCCACCCTTACCAGCAGCATCCATACCTTCAAATACTAGAATTAATCCAATTTTATTTTTTAATAAAAACTGTTGAGCATTTAACATTTCATATTGGAGTACTTTTAATTTCTTTTTGTACATTTTCTTATCCAGTTTCACTGATAAATCTAGATCATTTAAATTTTGAGTCATTAAAACTTCACTCCTTACATTCGAATATTTTCATTGTACTAAAGAAGTATATGGATAACTATCCAAATGGTAAATTGTAGATATTTTTAACGAAACACGCGATACATCGTTGGAAATTTCCGTTATAATGAAAATATAATGTTCAGTCCTATACTTATTTGTCTTTTCCCTATACAATTTAACACGAAGGGAGAGAAAACATGCCTCGATTTTTTTTGATGACAATAACTTTTATTGTCTCACTCATCCTAACCTTTTCATCCTATTTCATGAAAATAAACGATCATTCTTTTTTAGAGATCTTAAATCGTTTTCCAGTAATATTTGCACCGTTTAATGTTAGTTATATGATTTGGATTGTGGTTTACATGTTACTTGGTTATTGGTTAGTCATGAACCTAAAAAAGACATCTATTAAACAGACTGTTCTCTTTAGTAGCATATGTATCATGCAGGCGTTAGCAATTGTTGTTTGGCATCACGAACTATTTATCATGTCAATTATCAGTACGTTTGTTTTAGTACTGTATTTATTTAAGTTGTACAAAGCGTACCCTCTTAGCAATAATTCACTCACAGGTCGTATACCCTTCTCGGTTTATTTAGCATGGATTACATTTAGCCTAATGACAAATGTAAGCTTCATGTTAACATCTTATCAATGGAATGGTCTTGGCCTTAGTGATCCACTTTGGGCAGTTATTTTACTGACCATTGGAGCGGCAATAGCGCTACATATTCGATTCCATTATTTTGATATTATCTACCCAAGTGTATTTATCTGGTCCTATATCGGGGTCGCATTACATAATGGTTTCGATGAGCTACTTGTGACAACTGCAGCCTTGTTTTTATGTGGAGTGCTACTTGTCGGTATATTATTTATTAAAAAAAATCCTGCCTACCAAAAATAAATTGGTTAGCAGGATTTTCAGCTTTTTTATTGTTCATCTAGAGAAGTTAAAATAATTGGTTTGTCTTTAGTAACGATAATTGAATGCTCAATTTGAGCGACTAATGATTTGTCTGGCGTAATGAATGTCCAGCCATCACCAGATTCTACAATATGCTCCGCTTTCGCTGAGATAAATGGCTCGACTGCAAGCACCATGCCTTCTTTCATAATTGTTGAATCCCAAGCATCATAGTAGTTTAAAATATGATTTGGCTCATCATGTAAAGAACGACCTAAACCATGACCTGTTAGGTTCATAATCACTGTTAAATCATTGGCATATGCTTCACGCTCAACAGCTTTACCGATTTGGTTTAATTTTGATCCAGCTTTTACTTTTGTCATCGCACGGTCGAAAGCACTTTTGGCTACGTGACATAGCTTTTCTTTATCCTCATAGCCTTCGCCAACTACAAATGAAATGCCCGTATCAGCAAAGTAGCCATTTAGTGACCCAGATACGTCTATATTTACGATATCTCCCTCGTTAATCACACGTTTACCAGGAATACCATGTGCGACTTCCTCATTCACACTAATACATGTGTAGCCTGGGAAATCATACTCCCCTTTAGGTCCAGAAATTGCTCCTGCTTCAGCAAACATACGACCTGCAATTTCATCTAATTCAAGTGTTGTTACACCTGGTTTTGTAGCAGCCTTCATTGCCTCACGAATTTCAGCACAAATACGGCCGATTTTTTTAAATGCTTCAATCTCTTCTTGCGTTTTTACAATCATTTTTAACGTCCCTTTCATCTAATATCTACTATTTAATATAACATAACTTTTTATACATAAAACGCTAAACGCTTTAAATATTATATGCCATCATAAATTGTAAAGTGCCGACATCTCCATAATGTGAGGTTGATTTCCGTTCCGGCTGGGCGCTTTCCTGGGGGCGTCCGATGAGCCGCTTCACTCGCGATGCTCGCTGCAGGGTCTCATCTGTGACGCTAATCCCCGAGGAGTCGCCCATCCTCCACTCCAATCAACAAATATACAATGTATACTTTTCAACAAATGTCATCCCTTGCTAGCTAAAAAACAAAGGCTGTTTTCTCAAAGATTGTTGCTTCTGGTTTGACTACCTTCTTCAACAAAAAGATTGATCAAAATGGATTCTTATCCCTCAAATTTAAGATTGGTTTTTATAAAAATGATCGATTATTTTCTACCAATAGGCTTGGATCTACAGGTTTTTCTGATTTCTCTGGCCCTTCAGGTGTTGGCTCTATTGCTACTGGTAAGGATTTCCTTCTTTTAGAACAAAAGCAGTTTTACTTTCCACACCTGTAGCAGATATAGACTTTATACCATATGTGTATGCTTTACTATTATTTGCAATAGTATCTACATAAACAGTATTACCTTGTGTGTTATAAACCACGTCTACTATATTTTTAACGTCTTCATATGATCCTTCTTTTGTTCCATCAAATCGGTATATTACATATTTCCTTGGTTGAGTACTATTTTCATCTGTAATAGTAAGCTTCATGCCGAAAGACTCTTTACTCAATTTAACATCAGTTGGACATAAAGGTATTGCAGAGCCTTTCCAATAAATTGTAGGTGTTAAAGCTTTATAATTGTATAGTTGCTGATTTAGATAAGAAGCATATCCAAGAGCGTTATTGTTAATACTTCTTAGAGAAAAATGCATTTGTCCTTGAGCATTTTTATTTGCTCTGTTGGCGATTACTTGGCTGATAAGTTCCGTCTTGTTATTCCATGCAGTATCAGAATCATTTCCAACTTTATGATTGGCCATGCCAATATATAAATTAACAGGATGGACTTTTGCGTACGTTTGAACTTCTCTTCCCCACCAATCTAATAAAACAGAGTAATTTGCTGCTTTATGATTTCTGGACCAATAGATTTGAGGAGCAATATAATCGATACTTCCATCTTTAATCCACTGTCTTGTATCAGCATAAAGATCATCGTAGTTACTCATTCCATTCGTGTTACTACCAGTAGAATCTTGCCCTTTGTTTCGCCAAATTCCAAACGGAGATATTCCATATTGAACATGAGGTTTAATTGCCTTAATGCTTGCATAAACCTTTTTTACTAATTGATTAACATTATTTCTGCGCCAGTCTTCAATATTATTGAATGAGCCACCATACTTTTTAAAAGTTTGTTGATCTTGAAAAGTCTCTCCTTTTATTTTATAAGGATAGAAGTAATCATCCATATGTACAGCGTCGATATCATAGTTGCTTACTAATTCTTCTATGGTTGATAATAAGTAATTTTGAACTTCCGGCAAACCAGGATCTAAATAGTATTGTTTACCGTATTTCACTACCCAATTAGAATTTTTACGGGCTACATTATCGGCAGCAAGATTAGTCAAAGATTGCGAAGGCATAGTGACCCTATATGGGTTTACCCAAGCATGAAGTTCTAATCCTCGCTTATGTGCTTCGTCCAGCATTATTTGCAATGGATCAAAACCCGGATTGGTCCCTTGTGTATTGCCTGTTATATACGATGACCATGGAGCAAGCTTAGACGGGTACAGTGCATCATTTAATGGCTTAACTTGAAAAATAACTGTATTAAAGTTATCAGCTTTTAATTTGTCTAAGGTACTTTGAACCCATTGAGTATATTGGGTTTTACTCATACCTGCCTTCATATCAATATTAGATACTGTTGCAATCCAGGCTGCACGCATTTCATTTTGAGGTAGTGAATTAGCTGTAGCCTTTTGATTTGTAAAAACAGGAATAAGTAAAAGTAAAACAAAAAAAGTTACTAAGCACTTTCCAAAAAAATTTTTAAACATAAATAATGAAATCTCTCCTTTTAATTCTCAGCTATTAAAACCTAGCTGTTACTATAATCTAAGTAAATACCATTTCAGCCTATTCTATAAAAGTAGGAACTGATTTATCCTTCCAAAAAGTGTCTTACAGTAATTAGGTCTGTAGCATTTTGTCGGCAGGACCCTTTATTGGTAATTTCAATTGTTTGCGAAGCTCGTTGGAAAATTTTATTCTGTTTCTTCGCTCACTATATAATACCACAAATACCCAATTATTCTCCCTTCACCGGTAATTTTCATTTATTTAAATTCTTGACGCCCACAGCATTTTCAAATTCAACAAAAACCTTCCAAATTGAATTCGGAGGGTTATTTGAGTTGCGCTTTTTAGTATGAAGTGTTTTTTAATTTAAAAGATTTTTATTGACAATCTATTAGCTAGTTTAGTTCAATAACTGATAATCAGTGATTGGTGAAGTGTAGAACGATTGCAAATATTGGTGATAGATGACTGTGTGAGCTTATAAAGCAAGTTATGATGAGATTGCGGTAGCACATCTTTTTGTTTGATTGGTGCTACAGAGCCATGTGTGTAGCTATAGGAGTGATAGAGAAAGCATAACAAAAGGACTTGTAGTAGTGTTACGCACAAGTCCCTAAGATTTGCGTGGTGGCAATTGGTTTGATTGTTAAAAGGAGATTATAGTCCTTGTTAACGTTTTAATTTTTCATTGATTTCTTCCAATAATAAAGATTGCCTTTTTAATTGCTTAGTTGTACTGATAGCAAACCAAAGGAAAAAAATAAATGGAATAAGAGAAAATAATAACCCGAAAATCGAGAAAGCACTAAATAAAATATCTCCTGAATTAAAACTGTTCATATCTTCTGTATAATAACTATTCAAAACTCAAATCCTCCCACTTTTTTCACTAACTTAAAATTTTTTCTACATCGAAATTGTAACATAGCAGAGTTTGGGTTGGTAGAGAAATGGTAAATGTGCAACAAATGAGATTGACAGCTACAAGAATTGAGTAACAAGTACCTAAGCAGAGTTGAACGAGCCTTTAACGAACCTGTGAGTGTGGTTAGTGGAGCAGAGGGAAACAGTCTAATTGTTGCTATAGAGCCATGTGTGAAGCTACAGGAGAGGTTGTGAAAGCATAACAAAAGGACTTGTGCGTATGGGATTCAATCATACACGCAAGTCCTATTCTTATTGAAGGAAAGCACTACGTTAGCTTAATGAGAAATGTGTGAGGTTAGTCCTAATTTATCAATGAGAAGATTACCTTGTTCTATTTTAAACGTTTTCTTTTCAACACTAAATTCCCACCCATTTTCAATCGCATATCTAATTAAACGTTCACAATTGCTTGGCTTATGTGGGATGAAGTTCCAGCTACCTTCCCATGTAAACAAGACTTCAAAATATGATATTTTTGATGAATAGACTTTAAAATTCACAAATTTGTTACTAGGGATCTCATTAATAACGCAGTGGAATTGAAAACCATCTACAATTATCTCTTTAGTTCTTTTGCAGAATGCCTTCCCCATTAGACCCTCCTGAATACGGCGTTTTTTCAAGCATGACGAGGCACACATTGGAAGTAAACTGCTCCGTTAGTTGAATAGCAACAATCTTTTCGAAAACAGCCAAAACAAAAACCCTTCACTCATGTGAAGGGCATAATAGTTATGATTTTCGTTGCATTAATTGAGGTGCTGCCGTAAATAGCAGAACACCGACAATCGCTGTTAAAATCGTTGCTGGTAGCATATATGTTCCATTATAGATGATTGAATAAATCCACGCATTTTGATCGCCTGCATACTCTGCGAAAAATACAGCGCCACCAATGGTATGTGCTGCATAGCGTAAAAAACCTGCTAATACAGTTCCTAAAATAATATAAAGCGCCATTTTCTTTTTGTTTAAATTTTTTGCAGCCTCAAGCACCGGTCGACGTACAACGGCCGCTAAGCCCACTACTGTAAAGGCAACACCATAATCAAGTGTTCCTTGTAGCCAATGCACAATTGTAGCACCAAACATTGTTTGCATTACACCAATGAGTAAACCGGTTGTCATGCCTGGAATAAGGCCCCAGCGGAATGCTATTAAAATTATTGGTACCATCACTAGACTAACAGAGCCGCCTTGTGCCCATACTTTAAAGGAAACCTGATCGAGCACAAGGCCAATCGCAGCGAATATCGCAATCTCCACAAGCATTAACAGTTTTTTATTGTCCATAATATTCTCTCCTTTGTTCCGATGTAGGATACAAGAGCAGGAATAGAAATCAGTTGGCAAATATGTCCCTATCTGGCATCAAAAAAATAAAAAACGATGCCAGGACAGAGCCTCACATCGTAAAAGTGTCGGTTTCTATCCACAATCCCTACGCAAGTGTTAACTTACAGGTTCGAAGAGTCAAGGCATTACGTGCCCAGTCTCAGCTGACATCATCAGCTCCCCTTGTGGTCGTACATCTTAATTTTATTGAACAACCTCATTGTACGCAAACACTGTTATGATTACAACCTCTTCCACATTTTTTTTTTTGAAACTTTATCGTTTTTCATGCGTAAATATTAAAAAAGGAGGTACTACTATGGAGAACCAAAAAATTTTATCTGCCTTTAGTTATCTCAGTATTTTATTTGCACCCTTTATTGTGCCATTAGTCGTTTACTTTGTGACAAAAGATAGCGACGTAAAGAGGCACTCTATTCGAGCACTAATATCACATTTAATCCCAGTCGCATTCGGAATAATTTTCTTTGCAGTCTTTATTTTCTCAACTTTATCATTCAACACTAATTTTGATCTAAATTCAGATAGTAATAATTTTCTTATCATTTGGTTTGCTTCATTCGCAATTTATATTCTCGTTTCATTAGGAGTCGTTATTTGGAATATTATTCAAGCAGTTCGGGTGATCCGATAAGTTTCATCTTAACCTCTCCTTGAACACATAGTACTTAAGGAGCTGTTATTTTGTGAAAGTATCTAAAGTTGTTAAAACCGCTGTAAAATTAGCACCTATCGTTATCCCAATTGTCAAAAAAGTAATCGCTGCAAAAAAAGGAACAAATCCTAACGTAACTAAAAAAAAATAACAACAAGGCGTATTTCCAACAAACAGAGATACGCCTCTTTGTTATTTCACTTCAAAATATGTTTGACTATGACCGTTCATTGCTTTTTCGACATGCAACACAGCAGGCATTGTAGCTTTTAACTCTGCAACGTGAGAAATGACTCCAATCATACGTCCGGAATCTTGTAAATCAATAAGCGTATCAATCGCCTTATTTAATGCTTCTTCATCGAGAGAACCGAAGCCCTCATCAATAAACATCGTTTCGATACGGATATTACCTTGAAAGCTTTGTATGACATCTGCCATCCCAAGGGCAAGACTTAGAGACGCATTAAACTTTTCTCCCCCTGATAATGTTTTCACATCTCGTAATTGATCTGTATAAGCATCATACACATCTAGTCCTAGCCCACTTTGCTTGGCATGCTTTTCTAAGCGATCTGAACGTCGTAGCTCAAATTGACCGTTGGATAAATGATAAAGTCGAACATTTGCCGCCTCTGTTATTTTATCTAAATAATTGATTTGAATATAACGCTCAAAAGACAGCTTTTTCACATTCTGTCCATTTAACATTGCATAGAGCTCCTTTACTCGCCCCGCTTCTTTTTCAAGTAAATGAATCTCCTGTTCGGTCTCCTCAACTTTTTTGATAAAGTCTGCACAAGCCTTCGCAAATCCTTCCATTTGTTGCAATACTTTAAAAGCTTCCTCATATGTGACACGAAGCATCTCTAACTTTTCTTCCATGGTCGTTAAATCTTGCTTCTCTTGCCCTTTAAGATGCTTCTCTCCCTCAGTAATTTGTACTTGTAATGTGTGGATTTGTAGTGCATATTCATTGCAAGATTTCCGTAAAGCTTCTATTTGCAACGCGCTACGCTTCCCAGTAGCAAATTCATCATAGCTTTCAAAGCCTGCTTCCTTCATACTCACTGAAAATTGCTCGCGCTTTTCATCCATTTTCAGCTTTAATTCCTCAAAAGCCTGTTTCGCTATTTCTGCGGTCATTCTAGCATTATTTGCGGCTTCCTTGGCAGATTGCAAACTTTGTTGGCTACTATTCCACGCAGTTTGTAATGCAAGTTTTTGTGATCCTATATGAGCGATTGCCTGTTGCAATGCTTGTAGCGTCGTAAGATTTTCTGGAATATGCTTTTGCTGCTCTTCTACAATTGCTTGTTGTTTAGTCAATTCCTTCGTCTTCTCAACTAAATATTGCTCAAGTTTTATTTGCTTTTCTTGTAACTGCTCCATTCGTGCACGATGATCCTTTTGTTGCATACGTACATCAGATAATTGATGGCTCACTACTTTTAAGATCGTTATTTGTTGCTCTACGTTTTGCAAAGAAGCTACAATTTGTGCTTGATTCGATTGATCAATCTCATTCGTGTCTAACTGTTCTAGCGCCTCTTGTAGAAGATGCTTTGTAGAATTCAATAAAGCTTCTTTCTCTAAAAACTTGCGCTCATCAGTACTAGCCTTTGCTCGTAAAGCCTCCACCTCTGCTAATTCAATCATCTCTAATTGCTCACGATGTGTTTCGAGGTGTGTTGTACTACCACACACTGGACAAGGCTTTCCGTCCTTAAGTTGCTGTGCTAAAATACTTGCTTGACTCGCAATCCATTGTTGCTCCAACTTTTGAAGAGCCTGCTTACTTTCTTGATAATGGACATTAGTAGTGGCTACATCCTGCTCCGCTGTTGCAACTGCTCTCGTATATTTTTCAACTTGCGCTAGTAATGATACTTGCTCTTTTAACTTAGGTAGCTGTTCTAAATAACTTTCATATGGCTCAAGTTGTTTTTCATATTGTTCAATTGTTTTTGTTAATTGCTGAACTTGCATTTGTCCTGTTTCTACGATTTTACTATTATCGTCTACAGCTAGCTTTGCTGTTGCAACATATTGTTCAGCTATTTGCATTTGCTGCAGATTATTCTCATACGTCTCGAACGTCGGTAATAATGCTTGTAGCTGTAATTCCTGCTGTAAAACGTGTTGACGCTCAGATTCTTTCGCCTCTTCAACGTTAAACTTTTCCTGCGCTATTTTTAACTGAGCTTCTGTGTTTTTCTGCTCTGTCATTGCTTGCTGATAGGATTGTTCTTTACGATTTTGCTCAGCACGTAAATCGATACATTGTTGCTCAAGTATGACAAGTCGCTCTGCTTTCTCTGCTAATGCAATTTCGCGTTCTTTTGCGCTATATATATCTTGTTCTTGTAGCAATGCTTGTAGGCGATTCTGACGATTAGTTTGCTCATCAAATTGCTCATTTAGTGTTTTCGCTCTACTATAAAATTCCTGCCCTTTTTGATGATGCGCATAAGCCTCTTTATAGCGTTGCAATTCCAATTGTATACATTCCGTATAATAGGTTTGCTCCTCTTCTAGAGCCTTCTTCAGCTGATGCATATTGTCAGTATTATTAGTAATGCAAGTAAATAAAGATGACGAACGCTGTGGTAAAGCACCTGCAATTTGGCCAAGAAGATGTTCCTTTAATTGTTGAGCATGCAGTAAATCACTTTCCGCCTCTTTTCGTTTCGCATCAAGTCTTTTTGTCATCGCACCAAAGCGATCTGTTTTAAAAATTTTGCGTAAAATAACTTCTTTATTCGTAGAATCTGAGGTTAACAGCTTGCGAAATTCACCTTGTGGTAGCATAACAATTTGACTAAACTGATCCTTTGTGAGGCCGATTATATCCTGTAGCTTTTTATCTACCTCAAGCGTTTGCTGCTTTTCTACAATATTATAATCAAGCGTGTTTCCTTTGATTTCAGCCAGTTCAATTTTCTTGCCAGTGACACTTTTGTTTGTTGCTTTAATATGACCTGGCTGACGTAAAATTTGATAGACTCTATCATGCATTTCAAAAACGAGCTCCACTGCAGTATACACATCATCATCCGCAAACCCGCTTCGAAGCATAGCAGTATCCTGACGATCTTCACCGCTACCCGATCCGTAAAGTGCATAGCATATCGCATCAAAAATCGTCGTTTTACCTGCGCCTGTTTTTCCGGAAATCGCAAATAGACGATGTTCACCAAGCTGTTGAAAATCAATAACCTCTGTATTTTTATATGGACCGAATGCAGTAATCGTTAACTTTAAAGGCTTCATTTTACTGTCTCCCGCTCCTCATCTAATAATTCTTGTAGCATCTCTGTAAATAGACGTTCTGTATCTTGATCTGGCTGTACGCCAATTATATCTGTAAAAAATGATCGGAATAAATCGATGTCTTCTATTTTCTCTGTCTCAACCGTCTGAATTTCATGTGATACCTCTTGACGTGCTACTTTGCGCTCAACATGCATTGCATGAGGAAACACCGTACGAATACGTTCCATCGGCGAGGTTACTGATGTAGCATCTGTTAAACGTACAAATACATAATCATCACTGGGTGGTAGTTGCAATAAATCATCCATTAAGCTCTCTACCACACGTAAATCCCGTCTCGCTATAAGCTTACGTTTTGTGATAGTGACTTCCCCTTGTGCATCTAGCTCCACTATTAAAAAGCCCTTCTCATGTAAGTGCTCAGATAATGAATATTTCAAAGGAGAACCGGCATATCGAATCGTTTCATTCAACACAAAGTGTGCTTTATGCAAATGGCCAAGTGCTGTGTAATTAAAAGGCTTAAATAACGCTGCATTTATGCAATCCGAGCCTCCTATTGATAAGGGCCGCTCAGAATCACTCGTGTTCGCTTCCTCTTCCCCATACTTCGTCACAAAGGCATGTCCTACAAAAAAATTACGTTTTGTTGGATCTAAACTTTGCCCAATATGGTCGATAATTTTTTCCATCGCCTCTTGATGAGATCGAATGGAATCATCCTCTAAAATAGTCCGTACTGAAACCGGCTCTGCATATGGTACGAGGTGAAAATGTACTTCACCATACTCGTCATGGAGAACTATCGGCGCATGATCTTTCGTAAATTGGCCTTTAATATGTAATCCACTATCACTCATTAAACTACTGCCAAAATTCAATCGACCTGCACTATCATGGTTCCCCGCAACCGCTAACACAGGAATTTTTTTATCAAGTACAATTTCCGCCAAAATATCATTTAGTAAATTCACTGCCTCAATAGGGGGCATCGAACGGTCATATAAATCACCTGCTATAACGATAACATCCGGTTTTTCCTCATCAATGGCTAGCATAAATTGCTGTAAAATATAATGTTGATCCTCTGTCATGTAGACGCCTTGTACAAGCTTTCCTAAATGCCAATCTGCTGTATGAAATATTTTCATTCTTTGCGCCTCCTGTTTATTTTATTTTATCACGGCTGATGGATTGATTGTTTTTCCTTTTATTAGTTTGATAAAGGTTCCTCATCATAACGTGGGGAACTAAGGGGCGGGCTATCCGTCGCTTCAGTCCTTTCCGTCGCTGATTTTTATAGATATTTAACATAAAAAAGAGCATCACTGTCGATGCCCTGTTACAAATAGTTATGATTAAAACGTGTTGCTCTTACCTTCTCCATAAAAGCAGCGTATCCTGTAAAACCTTGAATGGTACGCGCAGTAGGTTTTGGCTTTTCATTTTCTTGCTCTTTTGCTTCTTGTTTCTGCTCTGCCTTCGCTAGTTGTTCTAAAATGTGCTCAAATGACATAGGGTTAGGCTTTGGCAGTTCTTTTGAAGCAATGGCTAGTGCTTTATTTCCGCTATATTCATGTAAAAAAGCATTTGCCATTTGGCGATAGCCTTCAAAATTTGGATGTACGTCAGAGATATTGGGTAAAAAGTTTGTAGCGTTTATCCCAAAAGCATCATAGACGTCTACATAAACTACTCCAGCATGCTCTGCCTGTTGCTGTAAAATCTTATTTAGCTTTACAAGCTGTGCATTTGTGCCTTCTTTTTGCGTAGCGTGAACATTTGGATAAGCAAAATAATAGCCCATTACATAGACCTTTGCCTTAGGTGCGCGCACTTTCAACTCATCCAAAATCTCCGCCATATTTTTTCTGGCAATGTTTAATGCATAATCCGTTTGCAACTGCGTAAAGGCTAATGTACCTGCTGTTGGATTGACCTGCACTAGACGCAGTAAATCGTTGGCACCTGCCGAAACTGTAATAAGTGTTGCATTAGCTAGTAAGTCACTTGCTTCCTCTGATTGTACTCGTTTCAAGACATCAGCTGTTGTATAGCCTGGGAAAGCGAGCTCCTTTGTATAGAAATGTAATTGCCCAGTCATTCCTAATTTCATGGCAATTAAATCACTGTAGCCTGTATCAATCTGTTGATAAGGTGTTTGACCAGCCGCCAAGGAATCTCCGATTGATAGGTAGTTTTCAATCTGAGCAAAAGCAGATGAAACACCTAATGCCATTATGAGTATAGTTGCACCAATTATGCTTAGTAATCGTTTCATCTGCTCAGCTCCTTTCTTCAAATGAAGAACTTAAAATGCCCAGCTACCTTTGCGGAAAATTGGCTCTACAGTTCCATCTGGTAAAATACCGTCAATGTCCATCTCACCACTACCAATCATAAAGTCCTCATGTGTCACTGAAATATTGGCACCTAACGCTTCAAGCTGTCCGTTTTCTAAATCTCTTCCACCTTCTAAGCAAGTTGGATAAGCTTCGCCAATCGCTAAATGGTTCGATGCATTTTCGTCAAACAATGTATTAAAATATAAAATCTCCGATGCTGAAATTGGTGATTCGTGCGGTACTAGTGCGACCTCACCTAAATAACAAGAACCTTCATCTACATTCATAAGCTCTTGTAATAAATCATGGCCTACCTGTGCTTCAGCCTTAACAATTTTTCCTTCTTCAAACGTTAGTTTAAAGCCATCGATAATATTCCCTTGATAAACTAATGGTTTTGTATTGCTTACATAGCCATTTACACCTTGTTTCATCGGTAACGTATAGACCTCTTCTGTCGGCATATTAGCAATAAAGGTAGTATTATCTGGCGTTTTACTACCCCCAGTAAGCCATTTATGCTGTGGCGCTAAGGCAATTGTTAAGTCAGTACCTGGTGCTGTATAGTGAAGTTTCGCATATTTTTTATTGTTCAGTAGGGCCGCGCGAGATTCTAAATTTACTACGTGCTCATGCCAGTTTTCAACAGCATTGCCTTCACCGATACGAACAGTTTTAAAAATAGCATCCCATAATGCTGGTACTTGTTCCTTAGCCGCTAAGTTTGGGAATACCTTCGATGCCCACTTTGGTGAAGGGACAGCAACAATTGACCAAGCTATTAAATCTTTCATTACGGCGTTGCGATAATTTGTAAGAGCAGCGCCTGATACTTTTTGATGGGTAGCAAGCCGATCTGCTGAAATACCTGCTAATTTATCAGGATCTGCAGCATCGATCAACAATATTGCTCCTTTACGTTCGATCACCTCATCACGCATTTTAACTACCCATTCTGGGAAACGATTAAATTCTTCATCTGAAGCATGCTCAAAGTAAGCACGATCCATTTCATCATCTGAAAAATTAACATGAACACGTCCTGCACCAGCTTTATAAGCCTCTTTCACGACTAAACGGGCGAAATCTAATGCTTCCACGGAAGTATTAACTAATAAGTATTGCCCAGGTTGAATATTGACACCGACTTTTACCGCAAGTTCTGCATATGCTTGTAATTTTTCTTCAAACGTCATATTATTTACCTCGCTTCTGTCCAATTGTTTTTGAATTACCCTCCACTAGCTTGCCTTCATGCCATATTTTCTGTACAGGTTTCGCAGAAATTTCTCTTGTCCATTTTTTGTACGTTTTCTCATCACGATAAGATAATAATGTTAATACTTCACCATCTGCTCCAGCACGACCCGTACGACCAGAACGATGCAAATACTGCTCAATTGTTCTCGGTACATCAACATGAATAACATGTGTTAAACCTTCAATATCTAAACCGCGTGCTGCAATATCTGTAGCGATTAAAATACGCGCGTCACCTTTACGGAATGCATCTAACGCCTTTTTACGTTCTTCCTTCTTCATGTCAGAATGTAATGTCACAATCGGTGCCGAACGATATTGTAATTTCGTTTCTTTCATCAGCAATTGATCGATATTGTTGACGAAAGCAAGTGCACGTAATCCTTCTGTATGTGATAGTCGACGTAGGAAATCAGTTTTATCTCGCTCCTCTACTTTCACGAAAGAGTGTACAACTTTACCAACCTTTAACATATCCTCAGGTTTAATTTTGAAGCGTACTGGCTCGAACATCATACGACTAGCCACTAATTCAATTTCCTCCGTAATTGTTGCTGAAACAACAACTACTTGTCGCCCATATGCTGACCCTTCGATAAAAGATTTTACGACAACACGGTATTCACGACTTAGTAACTGATCGCACTCGTCTAAAATAACTGTTTCAATTTCTTTTAACTTTAGTTTTCCAGCACGCGCTAATTCATTTAATCGGCCAGGTGTACCTACAACGATCGTCGGTTTTTTCTTTAACTTTTCAATTTGACGTGCAGAGTTCGCGCCACCAATTAGTTGTTGAACCGTAATATCAGAACCTGCTGTCCATTCACGGATAACCTCTACAATTTGCATCGCTAGCTCCTGTGATGGAGCTACGATAAGTCCTTGTGTTTGTTTTTTTGAACCGTTTACTTTTTTTAATAAAGGAAGTACATAAGCTAAAGTCTTCCCCGACCCTGTCGGCGACTCGGCTACAATATCTTTGCCCTCAAGCATTGCTGGAATCATTTCTTCTTGAATTTTCATCGGCTCTTCAAATTTCCATTTTGCTTGTAAATCTTCATTTAATAAATTTATTACTGACATGTAATTTCCCACCTTCTATCTGCTTGACACTAGTTTAACACACTAATCATTTTCCTACTTCATATGTACGTAAACCTTTGTATAATCGTTTCAAAAATGAGGCTTTCTTAATCTCCCTACAGATAAAAAAATCTGCACGACTTATCACGGGGTTGCCAGCCTTCAAGCTCTTATATACTTGAGATCTTTTGAAGGTTTACAACTTACCTGCGAAAAGCGTGCAGATTTTATTTGGTTAATACGATTGTTCATCTACAATTTCATAGCCACATGCTAATATGGCACGTTCTGCTAAAACGATTAATGAGTCGATATATTTGTCACTTAGTTTTAAATCTCGATTGACGATTGATAATTCAGTACATCCTAATACAATACGATCACAATTAAGTGCAAGCATTGCTTCTTCTATCGGCTGCCAATCCTCCCAAGAGACATCTTTTCCAGCCTTTACATAATCGTAAATAATAGACATGACTTTCTCTTTCATCACATCGTCTGGAACAACAGGTGTTATACCAAATTCCTCTAACGCATCTTGATACATGCGTGAGGTTAATGTACCCGTTGTCGCTAAAATCCCTACACTCTCTGCCCCTAAGTCAGAAGCTCGCTTTGCTGTTTCCCTTATCATATGTAAGACGGGAACTGGAGAACCTTCAACTATCTCATCATAAAAGGTATGTGCCGTGTTACATGGAATAGCAATCAGATTTGCTCCAACAGAAGCAAGCTTTTTAGCATCTGCGACTATCACTGGTACGGGATTTTCTTTTGTACTATCTAAAATAAAGGCAGTACGATCAGGAATATTCGTATCATTATCAATGATTGTATGTAAATGCTCCTGATCTTTCGTTGCCTTCGTACGTCTTACAATCATTTCACCGATAAACATCGTTGCTAGTGGACCAACGCCACCAATTATACCTAAAGTTTGTTTTTTCATTAGTTTGACAGACCTTTGTTGTTAAAATATTTCTTATATTGGCGATAAAAGCTTAAATTATCTAGTGTTATATTTAACCAACGCTTCGCATTCATATCCTTATAATTAAAGATGGAATCCGTAGCCATCCCTTGGCGAATAAGACTTTTCGCTTCAATCACAAGCTGTTCATTTTGTACATATTTAAAGAGGACACCATTCGGCACAATTGTCCAAAGATGCTTATTCTGAACATATGTTAGCTGTTTTTTACTTCCACGGATAAAATCATCCGCAACATATTGCATTAAATTATAGCCACTTGCTGTCACATAATAATTTGAAAGTTCATTATGTAATTCAATACTTAATAACTTATATTGACCGTCACGTTCATCGTACTTCATATCAAACGTGGCAAAGCCTTGGAATCGCATTTCCTCTAGAAACAATTTTACGCGGTCCATTAAGTCTTTATCGTATGCTGTCATGATGGCTACATAGCGACCAATCCCCTCTGGGGAATGCTCCTCTAAAATTGAGTTACCTACAGATAATAGCTGTACTTTACTATCTTGCCCAACATAAGCATTTACGACGTACATATGAGCATCTTCGCCAGGAATATATTGCTGTACCATTAAATCATCTCGGTATGCCGATTCCTTATAAATGGCATGGAAAATAGCATCCTTTTCGTCGTTATCTTTGGCAATATACACTTTTTTCTTGCCCGGAAAAATACATGTAGCATACTTTGTCATATTCAAAGGTTTAATGACAACTGGGAATTCAAAAGGGATGACAAATTCCTCGTAATCATTGACGGTGCAAACATGCATTGCCGGATAGTGAAAGCCGAACTTCGCACAAAGTTCATACATGCTCTCACGTGTTAATAGCTCGTTAGCAAGGTTTGCATCCACATAAGGAATTACAAAATACTCTGCTAGCTCCGCTTTATGTTGCACAATTTTTTTCACGTAAAATTCATCGCAGGCTAATAACAGCAATTTTTTACCTGCAAATTCCTCTGCAATTGCCTTTAACGCAACGATAAAACGTTCTTCAATATGGAGTTTTGGAACTTCACGAAATATTAATAAATCACTCTGCTGTATTTTCTCCATATTCGTATGATTTAATGCAAGTGGTTTAACGCCATAGGACTCGTAAAATGCTCTTGCCATGCCGTAAGCATTCATTTCATCTCCTAATAAAACCGGTAAAAAAGCGTGCTCAATGGCCATTCTACTCAACTCACTTTAGCTTTTATTAGGCTCTCACATAACGTGGGGGCATCCCCAGTAACAAGCCTTTTTTACAAGTGTATCATACTTTCCTTGTACGCCTTATAACTCTTCTTTGAATCATTTATGAACGGCTACAGCTTGTTCACCTAACTCTCTATAGCTTTTAAAAAACTGATCCACATTATAAGTGACAAAGCCTTTTAATGGGTCCATAACAACAACTTTATCGCCTAAATGCCCGGTTAAAACAACAGCATGCAAGTTCATATACGCGGCATGCGGCACTTTTTCACCTTCATAGATCCAGCCCTTAGCTAGCTTTCTTTGGGGCTCTGATAAATCTAATGTAACCCAAGTTACAACAGGGACTCCCTCCCGAACAAGCTGTAAAATTTCGTCCTGCGAGGCACCACTCTTATTTGTCACTCGTAAATCTGCCTGTTTATCTGCTATTACTGCCTCTGCGGCTTTGACAATCGGAGCTGCAAAGACATACATACCATGTGCTTTATCACGAGGATTTCCTGCAAAAGCCTGTGCCGGATTTGGACCAAATCGTTGTCCGCCTACATTGCTTATTGTTTGCTTTGGTAAATAATTATCAGCCATTTCCAGCTTCGTAACATCCAACCCATAATAATTTAATACAGCTGTTAACGATGTGATTTCACAGCCATGCGGTAATTCAGGATTTTGCATAACAACTGGTACATCCAGCTCTTGCTCGTCCCTTGAAAAATGTGTCTCCAATCGATAATACGGCTTTGTCGCATCATATGTAAAATTTTCGATTGTCGTATAACCATCATTTTTCGTACTATTTTCAAGCGTAGTTGCAGCTATAGCATATTTCCGTCCCGCTATTAGCTTCGAAAATATTGCTTCACCCTCTTCAGAGCCAACCGCATCCTCTACTACCTCACCTGACTCTACATCTGTAGCAGTTATATAAAGGTTAGGTATGGGCGCACCACTGTTAAACTCTACCGTTAACACAGTTAATCCTTTGTTTTGTATTTCCTGCTGCGAAAACGGATGGCAACCCGAAAGTAGTAGCATGATTATCATTAAACCTATTAGTAAAAGGCGTTTATCCCGCGTCCACAAGACAAATTCCGCTCCTATCTTGTTTGAAGACAATTACTTCAATTCTATTATTTCAATTTGTCGCAGACTCTATTATACGCTAATTTCATAGACGTTCCTATTTTTAACTTCTATTAGCGGTTGTCCAAACCCCTAAGAACACCACGTCCTGTAGCAATTTATCTGTGCGAAAGCGAAGCGACAACAACAACAACAACAACAACGAATAAGTGACCAATCATGCCGCTGCCGCTGCGATAGAACTACGCTTTCGCGCCGTTGACCTAAGCCTTGAACGCAATTGAGCACCAGGCCTAACATATTTCCTCTACACAAAAGCATCTCTAAATTTAGTGTGCGTCCGATTAAGGTATTACTTTGTTTGCTATTTTCGAATTTTCTCAAACCGTTTTACACGTTTGGCGTACTTACTCTTGGTCGTAATGTATGTTTCAAAACTTTCCCAGAAGCATTACGTGGTAATTCAGTTAAAAATTCAATTTCATGTGGCACTTTATACTTTGCCAGCTGAGTCCGACAATACGCCAATATCGCCTCTTCATCAGAAGACTTTCCTTCCTTCAATACGACAAATGCTTTCGGAACTTCGCCATATACTTCATGTGGAAAACCTACAACGGCTGCTTCTAAAATTTCTGGCAGTTGATATAAAACCTCTTCAACCTCGATAGGATAAATATTTTCGCCACCTCGAATGATCATATCTTTTTTACGATCAACAATATAGAGATAACCGTCTTCATCAAAACGCCCTAAATCTCCTGAATAGAGCCAACCATCTTTAATTGCTCTAGCTGTTTCTTCAGGATTACGTAAATAACCTTTCATGACTTGTGGCCCTTTGACACAAATTTCTCCTACCTCACCCGCTGGCACCGTTTCACCAAAGCTATCAACAACACGGACGTCCGTTTGGGCTAATGGTTTTCCTACTGACCCAATTTTTGTCAATGAATCGGCATCTAAAAGAGAAGTGGTGGCAGGAGTATTTTCAGTTTGTCCATACAGGTTTTGTACTTTCACATTAGGAAATGCCTCCTTCACTTGCTTAACAAGCTCATAAGGCATCGGTGCCGCTCCGTAACATAATAAACGTAAATTTTTAAATGTATGTTCCTTAAAGTTAGGTGTATTTAAAATAATTGTATACATTGACGGAACACCAAAGAAAATTGTTGAATCTGTAACGACTAATTGTTCTATTGTGTTTGTCGAAGAAAAAGCCTCTTCTATAACCATTGAACCGCCTTTATAAAACATCGGCATCGCAAATACATGAAGACCTGCACAATGAAATAAAGGCGTACAAATAAACATTCTATCCTCATTGGTCATATCCATTGAGGACGACCATATTTCCGCAGTTGATACAATATTTTGATGAGTTAGCATTACTCCTTTTGGTTTACCCGTCGTCCCAGAAGTATACATAACAACACTAGTATCATGAGGCTCCAATTTGACAGCTTTTCTTTGACCTGGATAGTTTTTAATGACGTCTTTCATCTCTTCGAGCCCTACAATATGTTGAAACGGATAGCCAATAGTTGCGAGTACATCCTCTAACCTTTCATCATTAATAAGCCCTTTAGCTTCTGAATGATTAAAAATAAATTCGACCTCTGGAGCTGCTAGTTTTGTATTAATGGGCATGACAACATAGCCCGCTAACTGAACACCGATATAAGCGATTAAAAATAAATCTGAGTTGAGCATATATAATGCAATTACATCATCTTTTTTAAAACCTTGCTCTTGTAAGTATGCAGCAAATGTTTCTGCACTTTTATAAAATTCACTATAGGATAGCTTTGTCCCATCGTAAACTGTTGCAATCCTATTTGGTTGCTGCATAGCATATTTTTGTAGAATATCTGTCATTAACATCGTCATCATAAGCCCCCAAAATTATTAATTCATGTCCCTCATACCATGTAGAATCGCTGTTAAAAATTCAGAAAATTACAATTATATTTTATCAATCTATGAAATTGTTGGCAATTTTTCTACACTTATTAAGGCTCATTTTGTTAAATCATTTGGCATGCGGAAAATTGAATGGAGGGAGACAGATGACTCTTTGGGATTAGCAATAGAGGAATGAAGGCTAAATACATCACGTCCTATGATAACGCCTTTGTGACCAACATCTATTGGCCTAAGTGGCTCATCGGACGATTCTAGGAAAGCATACAGCTCAGAACGGAAATCAACTCGGTTATGGTGATGAACCAAAATATAATCCATATGTAACTAAATATATTTATACATTTTACTTTTCTATCAATTTCTGTTAGGTGTATGATATTTGTATAATGATTAACTTCTTTCAACAAGTGTCTTTTGTAGCGAAAGCGTTGCCTCGAGATGAAAGCGGTTTTAAGTCACTTTTTAGTAGGTGTCCAAACACTTGTTGAAAGAAGTTAAAGCCCGGCGGATGTTACAGAATTATGCCGAGGCATAATTAATGAAAGGCATGATTAAAATGCTGTACGCACTTTTAGGAGATTTACATTCTAATATAGAAGATACTAAGGCGGTTCTAGCCCATATTCAGCAATGTGCGAAAGATGCAAAGGTATTGGGATTAGGTGATTTATACGAATGTACTGTAAGTAAGAAAAAGGCTCAAACAATGTCGGGTATACCGCTACAAAAAGCTGCAATAGTAGAAAATGATTTTGAAGTTTTACTAACATTCCCCTCTATTCGTGGCAATCAGGAAGAGCGTATTACACGTATAACTGGCATTGAACGTTTTACAGAGTTACCTGAAACAATGGAGATTGTTGGTGCAACACTTATGCATGGACATCAATTTAAATGGAGTGTTACTTGGCAACCAACATTTCCTCCATTTAGAAAATCGCTTCTTTTCTTCGGGCATAGTCATGAATCAGGTCTTTATCATCGCAATAAAAAGTTACCTATTCGTATTCGCTATGGCCAACCAATCGCATTACAAGAAAAGCAATACGGTATCAATGTTGGATCGGTTGTCGATCATCGAGAGTGGTGTCTTTACGATAGTAACAAACGAACAGTAACATTTATGTGCGCTCCTTCTGTTGAGAATGCTTGATTATTTTTCATCAAGAGTTTGAGTTTTGCTGATATACATCGTAGTCATAAAAAAACGCTAAAATCGACTTCGACTCTAGCGTTTTTTCACTTTGTAAATGTTCCGTTCAAACTAGCAATTCTCGCAATCCTTTAAAGCATCTAGTAATTTTTCCATTTCGCAAATACGATCGCACATAGTTTGAATCATATTTCGAAGGATTGGTATTAATTCTTGGCAAATACAGAACCTTAAAACGTTTTGCGCTAGTCGAACGCCCGCCTGATGGTGAACAATCATCGTTCGCAGAAAGTTTATATTAATATTATTGGAAACTGGCGGTAAACTCATTGCTTGGAACATAGCCCCAGTAATTTCCTTATAAGCACACATATAATCGTACAATTCACATTCCGAATTTTGTACGATACAGCATCTATTTTGTATCGCTTCGAGGCATTCAACAGTCTCCGTACTTGTTGCTATTATTTCTAACGCGAGATTTTGTACAAGTATATTTGTCGTGTATCGCAAAACATTTTCCGACAATCTAATAGCAGCTACTTGATGCGGTAATATTTGCTTAATAAAATTATCTGAAATACTACATGTAATTGTCACATAGGTCATGCCCTGCATCATTTTATCGAGGATCCTTTGGTTTTCCTCTAAATAAACCTTTGTTACATTACTGAGTACAACTGTTTTAGTCATTAGACACACTCCTTTCAGAGTAATATATGTCCGATAGGTTGTTGTGCGGTAGACAATTGTACCAACTGATCTCTATTGTTTCGTAACAGCATTAAAATATTTTTAACTTCTTTCAGCGAGTGTTTTCTTTAGTGACAGCGGCATTGTTTACCTGCGCGAAAGCGAAGCGACAGCAGCAATTATGTCGAGGTATAATTGATTGCACGAATGTTTAATCTTTTTCGTATGTATCCAAGCACTTTTGACAAATACATTGCTCTTTAGGTACTGCTTCAAGGATTTCTTTAGGGAAACTCTTTGTCATACACCAGCAATCCTTTTGCCCATTTACTACCCCACAATGATTATCTTGTCCACATAACGGGCAACGTTTTTCTTCCATTCGTACACCTCCATACATTTACTTTTCATTGTAAAATAAAGTGAAGTTTTAATCAGTGATTTTTTCATCCTTACAAAATAAAAATAGAGGAGTACTTTTCATACTCCTCCCCAATTAGCTTATTGCTTTTTCTCATGAATCTGTTGCTTTACTTCTTCGACATCTGTATCACTATATATTTCCGTACCAGCCCCGCCTCTTTGGGCTAGCAGCTTTTTCACTTCATTGTAAGATAACCCACCTTCTGCATTTTTTCTTTTTACTTCATTAATATTTGTTCCAGCAGAAGTAAACTGAGCTTCATTATGATCAGTCATACAAATCCCTACCTTCTATAATTCATCAGGCTGCAATTCAATCAATTCATCGCCTTCTCGTTCTACTTTTTTATTGAGCTCTCTAACCGGTATAGGATCAACCGTTTGCATATCTTCGTGTAAATCGAAAAGACTTATATTATCAGATTCTACCATGTCTGGCTTATCCTTACTCGCTAAGTTCATAAACATCTTTTTTTCATGTGGTATGTTTTTTTCTATGTCCATCATTACTCACTCCTTTACTTATAGCATGTGCAGTGTTGGACAAATCATGTGTCTTTCGTTTTCGAGCTTTTATCGATGCGATGATATTCAGATATTTGAATGACCCGAACATGTCTTGTATGCAGCTCATGATACATCCCTCTACTATCTGTAAAGGATATATATTGATCTCGTTCACTTCGAACTAATGCCTCTGCCTTTTCCTGTGATTCTATATGGATAAATCTCCTTACATAATGCAGTTCATCAAAAAAATAAGTAATTTTAAATTCTTTCATCTATATCTCCTCGAATACTGGATATGGCTTGTTACTGCTTATCATATCCAACTAACTGTAGTTGCTATCCTTATAAAAATATAAAGGTATTTTCTATTTCTTCGGCATAACCTGTATTAAAGCAACCACTTTATAGGAGGTGATGATTTTGATCCATACAGTTAGAGCAGGCGAAACCTTGTCCCAAATAGCTAGAAATTATCGTACGCCATTAGCGTCCATAATGGCTGCTAACCCAGGGCTAGATCCGAATGTACTTTATATAGGACAACAAATTGTTATACCTGGATTTCCTAATCCAAATACTATCCCTTATAGAATAGATATTTCTACTGAAAATCGATGGCTACGGTTATATAAGGATAATGTTCTTCAAAAGCAATACCCAATAGCAGTCGGTAGGATGTTACATGATACACCTACTGGCCATTTTATAATCATTAACAAGGATCCAAATCCTGGTGGTCCGTTTGGGACAATGTGGATGAGTTTATCTAAAGAACATTACGGAATTCACGGAACTAATAATCCTAGCTCAATCGGTCATGCCGTTTCACGTGGCTGTATCCGCATGCATAATAAGGATGTCGAAGAGCTCGCAAGCATTGTTCCAATCGGTACTGGAGTTTTTATTCATCCATAAAAATCTGCCAGACTAAAAACATTCCTCAGATTTTATCGGAATGTTTTTTAGTTTTATCGGTACATTTTATGCTGATTTATCGGAATAAAAAAGGCAACCTGAAACCTTCAGATTGCCCTCATTTTATCAGCGATTTTTTGATGTTTATCAGCGATTTATCTGGCATCACTTTTTGCAAATTAATCTTCACCTCTAGATTGTGCAAGCTTCGATAAATAGTATTGCTCCTCTCTTAGCATATGATCCGCCATTAGAGCTGTAAATGTACCTAATACTTCTGCACTTAACTCCATCTCCTCTAACTCCCGTAAAAAAATTTTGAATAATCCCATTTCTATTTCCACATCATGATTAAAGCGAGTTAATGCGGGGAATGAGTCTATATTTGAACGCAAATATCCTGTAAGCTCCACTGCTTTCAAATAAAATTGTTCAAAATGTTGAGCAAAGGTAGTACTTTTTTGCCTCAACCTTCTTTCTACACCATCCAAATCGTCATGAATGATACCTGCATGTCCTGATGCATCTAACAGCCAGAGTAAATGATGATGTAGCTCATGAAAGATTGGCGGGACTTCCCCCTTCTTCAGATAGCTAAGTACATTTTGATACTCCTCTAATTCATTCACCATATGATTAATAAAGGTAGGTGGTAGATGGATATTAATATTTCCCGTTAATTGCTTTCTAAGCAAATAAAATTTAAATTGCTTTAGTTGTTCTACAGCTTCATCGACTGTAAGTGAGAAGGAAACCGCATTATTGGCATCTATCGAATTAACATAAGCAAGAAGCTGAGAAAATTTGAGAATAAATGCGCTTGCTCTTTTAATATCCTCTGTTTCCGATGGATACAAGGAATCATGAATAAATTGAGAATGGTCTTTCAATATCCTTAGCCAAAACCTATGTTCAAACACCGCATGTTGTAAGTAATTCGACAACCAGTCACATCCCCTTTATTCTATACGTTCTTCTATTCTATTCTTCATGAAAATCTAATATTAATGCTTAATCTCAAATTGTCTTTTCGTATAGGATGAAACGCTTAAAGCTATACTACTAATGCTGAATTTTCATTAAAAGAACATACTGAAAAATTAGGAGGGGATATGCTTGTCCACAAAAGACAATACATTATCGATTTTCGCCTTAGGTGGCATTAATGAGATTGGCAAAAATATGTATGTAGTACAGTACGGGAATGATATTTTAATTATCGACTGCGGCGCTAAATTTCCAGACGAAAGCCTACTAGGTATCGATTTAATAATTCCTGACATTACGTACCTACTGGAAAATAAAGAGAAAATCAAAGCATTAATTGTGACTCATGGACATGAGGATCATATCGGCGGAATCCCTTATCTGTTAAAAAAAATAAATGTCCCTATTTATGCAACACGTTTTACTCTTGGCTTAATCGAGCTAAAGCTGAAAGAACATAAGCTTTTAAGAGAGACAGAATTAATAGAAATTCGTTCCGATTCATCATTAAATTTCGGACAAGTTGATGTTGGTTTCTTTAGAACAAACCATAGTATACCTGATTGCTTAGGAATCGTTATAAATACACCCGAAGGAAATGTAGTACACACTGGAGATTTTAAATTTGATTTAACGCCTGTCAATAATCAGTTTGCAGATATTCATAAAATGTCCGAGATAGGATCAGAAGGCGTATTAGTACTTATTTCTGAAAGTACGAATGCTGAACGACCTGGGTTAACTCCTTCAGAGAAGCTTGTCGGTAATCATATAGAAGATGCATTTTTACATGCCGAGCGTAAAATCGTTATCTCTACTTTCGCTTCTAATGTTAATCGCATACAGCAAATTGTAGATGCAACGATTACTACAAATAGAAAGCTTGCATTACTTGGTCGGAGTATGGTGAATGTTGTAGATGTTGCGCTTGAGCGAGGCTATTTAAACATTCCAGAGGATATGTTAATAGATGCACGCGAGGTGAAGTATCTTCCACCCGAAGAAGTTGTTGTATTATGTACGGGTAGTCAGGGTGAGCCATTAGCTGCACTCTCTCGCTTAGCAAGTGGAAATCATCGTGAAGTGAAAATTTTACCTGATGACACAGTTATTTTAGCTTCATCCCCTATTCCAGGGAATGAAAAGGGTGTTTCACGGATTGTTGATAATTTGTTTCAGCTAGGTGCGAAGGTTATTTATGGCTCGGCTAGTCATACAGGTATGCACGTTTCAGGTCATGGCTACCAGGAAGATTTAAAACTAATGCTGACGCTAATGAAGCCCAAATTTTTTATTCCGATTCATGGTGAATTCCGTATGTTACATCAGCACCGTTTGTTAGCTGAGTCCGTTGGTGTCAAAAGAGGGCATACGTTTATTATGAAAAACGGGGATGTTGTGGATATTGAAAATGCAATGGCTAGGCAAACACGTAAAATCCCTTCAGGTGATACGTATGTCGACGGTATCGGTATTGGTGAAGTCGAAGGAATTGTTTTACGAGATCGCAAACAGCTATCAGAAGACGGTATGCTTGTTATCGTTATAACACTTAATAAAATAGATGGCGCCTTTATTTCAGAACCAGATACAATTTCGCGAGGCTTTGTTTATGCCAAAGACTTTGAGGAGCTGTTAACGAAAGTAAATATTCTCGTCAAAGAAACGGTAAATGAGCTTCAGGAAGAAAGTAAGCAGCCAATCCATGTCTTAAAAAGAGAAATCAAAAGAGCTGTCGGTCAATATCTATTTACACAAACAAAAAGAAAACCAATGATTTTACCAATAATTATCGAAATTTAACTCAGCATATGTTTTATGTAACGGCAGTTACAAAAGTAGCGGCAGCTACATTGTTCTTTTGCGCGAAAGTAAAGCGGAAGCTGCAGATGTCTTTTTAAAAGCATAGCGACAGGTACAATTATGCCTCGGCATAATTGATGAAAGTCGGTGTGAAAGATGTTGACCTTTTACACCGACTAAATTTATTTTATCTAATTCCAGTGAAGATGAAGAACTGATTATTGTGCAATTTTATTTAAGTTCACCCTTGAAAATTTTATGTAGCATAACATCATAAAGATGCTGAGCCTGATTAAACCCATGATGTAAACTTTTTGAATGATTTTCTATTTGCATCGAGAAATTGTGAAAATTCTGTGGTAACACTTCTACAGCTGTCATTAAAGACTCTTTATTCTTTAATAAAAACTGAATCTTATTTAAAATTTGCACCATTTTCTGTTGGACAGCTAACATCGGGATATCTATAGGTATATCGTACAAATGATGCCATTCTTTATGAATTTGATACCATTTGAGAAAGTGTAATAAATAATCACTTAAAATAATTGTTTCATTTGGAATAATAGCGACGATATCATTTGCAATACACATTTCAGTTTCGCATTGATAAATATATTTATTTGCTTCCTTCATATTAGCTTTCGTAAGAATGATGGTTTTAGCTGGTACTAGTGAACACTTTAAATGTTCTTTCAATGTAATATTAACTTTTGGTAATTGGTCAATATCACCATTTAGCATTAACTTTTTTAAACTTTCTTCTGTAATTAGGGGTACTCCGACGTTTGGAAAATACTTTTTCTTCGGTACTATTTTTCCCTCTTCTATTTTAGCAACTTCATCTAATCGATAACGCTTTACCATGCATGGAATCCTCCAATCCTTAACTAGAATTAGCTGTACTCTAAAACAAGCTTCTGAAGAATAAATCAACACCGTTTTACACATGGCTTTTCTCTCAATAAAAACTTACCATTAATCATTGTACCATTTTATTATAACATTATCTCTATTATACCACTATAATGGTATAGGCATTTTTAATGTTTTTCACTAGCTTTTTACATAGAGGTGAATCATATGTCAGACTTTTTAAAGCTAGTAGGCGAACAACTCCGTATTATTAGGGTATCTAAGGGGCTTAGTCAGGAAGAAGTAGCAGAAAAAACGGGGAAACTAGGTTTTAGTAAAGGACGAATCTCAAACATTGAACACGGACAGTCTAATATCACATTAAGCACTTTAGAAACGCTAATGAAAGCATTAGATATTGCCCCTGAGGAGCTTTTTAATTTTCAAAAATTATCCGGTGTTACTGATATTGAAGAAAAGAACCTTGTGCTTGACATACATCGATCAGTATTAAGGGAGCGCAATTTAGACGAAGTGAAATACGTAGTACGCATTACGAAGGATTTTTTAGATACTATTGATTCACAATCAAAGAAAAACAGCTCCAATAGTCAATAACGTTGGAGCTGTTTGATGGCTAGCCAAAAATTATTTTTTAACAAATATCATCCATAACTTTTGGTGATGAGCCTGTTTTATCATGGTGGCATGCCATTGTTTTAACCATATAAAAGATCCATTTAGTCTACAACCAAATGGATCTTTTTATTACATTCCAAACTTTTGACGATAGCCACATTTTCTGCATAGCTCTTCTACAGCTTCTCTACGTGAAAATCCGTCGACAATATTATTTGCACGTTCTCCTTGAACAATGTCTGTAAAGGATTTCTCATTCACATTCCCCAAATTAATAACGCCCTCACCATCAAGACAGCAAGGCACTACTGTACCGTCCACTAAAATAGCGGCTTGGCTTCGAAGTGCATGGCAAAAGCCTTTGCCTTCATCCTCCGCTTCTAGTAAGCTTGGCCACTTAAATTCATGATCCTGATTTAAATAAATATTATTAGCAATCTTTACACCTTTACCAGGCTGCACTTTTTCTTCGATGCGATAATCAAGATTATATTCATTTTCTAAAATTTCGAGCGTTTCACGATTTCTCCGTGCCGCAATATCTGTTAAATGATCCTTTTGTAAATTCCATAATCGATATGAAATAATCGTATTATAGTCTTTCGAAGCACGCACAAAATCTAATATATCCCCTAAATATTTCTCACGATTTTCCGATCCCTCATGACCGTCGAAACTATGCAAAGAAAAATTAATTTGGCGTAAGGCTGGTTTCCCTAGTATCTTTTCACGATTCTTTTTAATCAGCGTACCGTTCGTTGTAATGTTAACTTTAAAACCTTTCTCATGTGCTGCATCAAGTAGCTGATCAATACGTGGGTGTAAAAGTGGCTCTCCTTTTACATGCAAATAAATATATTTCGTATGAGGACGTATTTCATCCAATATTTTATTAAATTGTTCTACTTTAATAAGTCCCTTTGCACGAGCAGTTGGAGGACAAAAGCTACATGCTAAATTACAGACACTCGTTATTTCTATATAAACCTTTTTAAATGTTCTCAACGTTGTTTCACCGTTCCAGTTCTTCTTATATTCAAATCCTATTCATTTTATCAAATTTTACGATAAGGAACAGTTTTTCAGTCTCCATCCCCTCACATTATTTATATATTTTAGGGCTACATGAACAGGTAAGCTAAAGAAAGATTAATAACTTAATAGTAATGCTAAAATAAAGGAGGTGAAAATTATGCCTAATAATGAACATTCAAAAGATCCATCTAAAAATCATATTACCATCCATCTTACTATTAATATTGGCAATAAAGAAATCCATTTTGAACAAAGGGCTGAAGGTGGAGGACAAATAAATAAGGATGTAGGTACTAATGCCAACCAAGGCGGTCAAAATGCCATAAATGGCAGTACTAGAAATATAAACTCCCAATTTGCTGATGGAAACGGCCGAAGCGGTATTGCTGGTGACGATAACGATGAAGCTGGCGGACAACAAGGCATAAAAGTAAGGGACAGTAGAGTTATCGACAGCGATATTCATTCATCTTCGAATCATAGTGAAAGTAGTGAAGATGAGAATAACAACGAATAAAGTTGACCGCGCTCATCGAACTCCCCAGGAAAACGCCCTGGCGGAACAGAAATTATGGCGATGAACGTTGATTCTAGACTGTAAAAAACTTCTATCTGCAGGGATATTTCATACCACAGATAGAAGTTTTTTCGTTTCAGTTATTCGCCAAGGAACCATATCTCACACATTGCGTTTATAATTTTTTGTACCATCATATGAATAAAGCATTGGCTTTCCATCCACATTTGTTTCTAGATGTACAGGACGACCCCATAGCTGATAAATATATGGCAAAACGTTTTCTAAGTAGTGTGGATCGAGCTCCATCCCCTCATAGCCATGCACTAAATAGAGCTCTCCGTTCCGAAGGTAATCTCCATTTTTAACGACGATATATGGGAATCCCCCGTTTACACGCATCGATACGAGCTGATCTCGTACCATTTCATACTCCTTATCTGTAATACGGTATTCACTGCCCTTTTTCTGGAACAAATATAAATCTTCACGTTTTGCTAAATCCTTCGTCAAATAGTTACGGATAAAAGATATATCCGATTCTATCTCTCTAACCTCAAACATTTTCTCTCGACCGGAGTTTGGCTGAACACCTAGCTTTCTCATCTCTTCCGTTGGATGATTATAGCGGTTCTCAATATCCTCGAAAATTTTCACACCAAGGTAATAAGGATTAATGGATGTTTTTGAAGGCTGCACAACACCTGCATTTAATTTCGCATATTCAATCGTTTCCGCTGTTGTTAGCTTAAGCTCACGCATGATGCGTTGATGCCAAAAGGAAGCCCAGCCCTCATTCATTATTTTTGTCTCTAATTGTGGCCAAAAATAAAGCATTTCCTCACGCATCATCGTTAATATATCTCGCTGCCAGTCCTCGAGCTCCCGACTATGCTCCTCTAAAAATAGCAATAAATCTTTTTCTGGCTTTGGCGGGAAGTGCTTTATTTTTCGCCTTACCGATCTATACTCTTTTTCCTTATCGTCTAAACGCCAGAGATCATCATACGGTGATTTTATTTGAGGACTTTCCTCTTCAAGTTCATCTTCCGTATTCCAAGACAATTTTGGTCGTAAAAGGGAAGGATCGATATGCTCCTGAATCGCTAAAACCGCATCTAAAAACTGTTCGACCTCTTCCTTTCCATATTCTCTTTCATAGCCAGCTATCCGTTCAGCTGTTGCAGTCATACTCTCCACCATATCTCTTCTAGTATTGGAGAAGCGTACATTATTTTTAAAGAAATCGCAGTGCGCCAATACATGCGCAATAATCAATTTATTTTGTGTTAACGTATTGGTATCAAGTAAAAATGCATAACATGGGTTAGAGTTAATCACTAGCTCATAGATTTGACTTAGCCCTAAATCATATTGAAGCTTCATTTTGTGGAATTGTTTACCGAAGCTCCAATGTGAAAATCGAGTAGGCATACCATATGCGCCAAATGTATAAATAATATCTGCCGGACAAATTTCATAGCGCATTGGAAAGAAATCTAAGCCAAAGCTTGAGGCAATTTCTGTGATTTCATCAATTGCTCGTTCAAGCTCGTTCATCTCCACTTTTCCGCCTCCTCCTTTGAACATGATTTAAGATTCATCTTTTTTGAAAAAGCTCTTTAAGGCATCGTACACATCGTCTTTTTTTCTCAAAATATGATATCTAAATTTAGGGTCATCTATTTTTTTGTAAGTGTACATAAGTGTAGAAAAGCGGTTATGCTGATTGACTTCACCATATCCAAACATGCTCGATACATCCATTAACTCTCCCACTAGCTTCAAGCACTTTTCATTATCCATTGAAATATTTTCACCATCTGAAAAATGTACTGGATAAATATTATAGCGAGCAGGATTATACTTTTCCCGAATTAGTTCCAGTGCCTTTATATAGGCAGATGAACAAATCGTTCCACCGCTTTCTCCCTTCGTAAAAAACTCCTCTTCTGTTACTACTTTCGCCTCGGTATGATGCGCAATAAACTCAATTTCTACTGTTTCATACTTGGAGCGCAAAAATTTTGTCATCCAAAAGAAGAAGCTCCTTGCGCAATATTTTTCGAAGGAACCCATGGAACCACTTGTATCCATCATGGCAAGGACGACTGCCTTCGATTCAGGTTTTTCCACTTCATCCCACGTTTTAAAACGCAGATCATCATTATGAATCGGCGTAATGTCTGGTTTTCCTTGCATAGCATTACGCTTTAGCGCATTAAGGATTGTGCGCTTTTTATCGACATTTCCCATTAAACCTTTTTTCCGAATATCGTTAAACTCAACTTTTTCCGTCTTAATATCCGCTTTTTCTTTCTGCTGTAGATTTGGTAGCTCAAGCTCGTTAAATAACACATTTTGAACCTCTTCAATGCTTACTTCAGCTTCATAATAATCCTGACCTGGCTTGTCACCAGCTTCTTTTCCTTTACCATTAGCCTGATTGCCTCTGCTGGGATCACGCGCAACCACATCACCTACATTACTGTCTCCTTGACCTTGCCCAACATGCTTGGAGTTATCATAGTTATATCGAATTTTATATTCATCAAGTGAACGTATAGGTATTTTAATTACCTCGCGACCATTAGACATGACAATACTTTCTTCACTAACTAAATCGGGTAAATTATTCTTAATAGCATCTTTAACTTTTTCCATATGCCGTTGCTGGTCCTGGTGCCCTTTACGATGGAGGGACCAATTTTCCTGAGAAATGGCAAAACGTTTATTATCGTTTTCAGTCATTTTTATCCTCACCCATCTATCAAATTCGCTTTTTCTATACTATGCTAGTCATCCGCTTTCTTGAACTTAAATGAAGATAAAAGGAGTGCCCTAAAATGGGACACTCCTATTCATTCCTATCAATAGTCTTATAGTTTCCACTGAATAGGTCGCTAACGATTTAACAGACTACCTACATACTGCAATAATTCATTAGCAGACGTTGTATTATAGCCATGCTCATCAACAAGTCTTGCCACAACCTCATTAATCTTTTTCAACTGTGATTCATCCGGCATTTTTGAAGATGTTGTAATCTTCACGACATCCTTAAGATCCGCAAATAATTTTTTCTGTATTGCTTCTCGTAATCTTTCATGAGAATTATAGTCAAAACGCTTACCTTTTCGAGCATAAGCAGAAATACGAATTAATATCTCCTCACGGAATGCTTTTTTTGCATTTTCCGAAATGCCTATTTGCTCTTCAATAGAGCGCATTAACTTTTCATCAGGATTCATTTCCTCACCAGTCAATGGATCTAAAATTTTATTTTTATTACAAAACGCCTCTACATTATCGAGGTAATTATTCATCAATGTTTTTGCAGACTCTTCATACGAATAAACGAATGCTTTTTGCACTTCATTCTTGGCAATTTCATCATACTCTCTTCGAGCAACTGCAATATAGTTCATATATTTTTCTCGATCTTCCTGAGTAATGGAAGCATGCTGGTCAAGCCCATCCTTTAGTGCACGTAGAACATCTAACGCATTAATAGATGGTATCTCTTTTCGGATAATAGCAGAAGAAATACGATTAATAATATACCGTGGATCAATACCGTTCATGCCTTCGTTCGGAAACTCTTTTTTAAGCTCCTCTAAGTCAACGGAATTAAATCCCTCCACATTTTCTCCGTCGTACAGTCGCATTTTTTTAATAAGATCCACACCTTGTTTTTTCGGTACTTCCAGCCTTGTTAGAACCGAAAAGATTGCTGCGGCCTTCAATGCATGCGGCGCAATATGAACATGTGACATATCGCTTTCTTTAATCATTTTTTCGTAAATCAATTCTTCCTGACTAACTTTTAAGTTATACGGAATCGGCATGACAATAATACGTGAATGTAACGCCTCATTCTTTTTATTTGAAATAAATGAACGATACTCCGTTTCGTTTGTATGCGCAACAATTAACTCATCTGCACTAATTAATGCAAATCGACCTGCTTTAAAATTACCTTCCTGTGTTAAAGACAATAAATTCCATAAGAATTTTTCATCAAGCTTTAACATTTCTTGGAACTCCATCATACCTCTGTTTGCCTTATTTAACTCACCATCAAAGCGATAAGCACGAGGGTCAGATTCTGAACCAAATTCACCGATTGTTGAGAAATCAATACTACCTGTTAAATCTGCAATATCTTGTGATTTTGGATCTGACGGCGTAAATGTTCCTATGCCCACACGTTTGTCTTCAGAAAAAGTAATACGTTCAATCATCACATTTTCAATACGTCCTTCGTACTCTTTTTCAAGACGCATCGTATTTAAAGGCGATAAGCTTCCTTCAATTCGTATACCATACTCCTCATAAAAATCTTTACGCAAATGATGTGGAATTAAATGTAGAGGATCCTCATGCATTGGGCATCCCTTAATTGCGAAAACTGCACCTTCATCTGTTCTTGAAAATTGCTCGAGTCCACGTTTCAACAAGGTTACTATTGTTGATTTACCACCACTTACTGGTCCCATTAATAACAAAATACGTTTTCTAACATCCAATCTTCGCGCTGCTGGATGGAAATATTCCTCCACCAGTCTTTCAACTGCTGTTTCAAGCCCAAAAATTTCTTGCCCAAAAAATTCATACATTTTTTGCCCATCGCGTTCCTCTACACCAGCACTTTTTATCATATTGTAGACGCGTGAATGGGCCGTTTGAGCAACTTCAGGTCTTTCCTTGATGATGTTTAGGTAATCTGCAAATGTACCTTCCCACTTTAGCCGATTTTCTTCTTCGCGATAGCTTTTCACTTTATCTAAAATGTTGATAGCCTTCCCTCCATTCAGGGCTTGATTTATAACATAGTATGAAGGAAATGACATTATGATACCCAATACTTTTTCTTTGTCGAAATTTCTTCTTATTGCGTTTTTAATTTTTTCCTCTGAAAAACAGGAATTTAAACGCTAAAGATAAAAAAGAATGAAAACACTAATCGTATCGCCTTACGTTTTTCGGCTTATTCCAAAAAGGATGTCGTTTTTTTAAAACTATACCTGAAGAGTGGAGGGTGCGATTCCTTGGGGATCAGCAATAGAGGAACGGAGGCTTACATCCTGTGATTACGCCCTTCGTGACCAACACCCTGTTGCTGCCGCTACGTTACACGACGCTTTCGGGACAAAAAACATCCTGTTGCCCCAAGCGGCTCATCGGACGCCCCCAGGTAGCTTTGCTCTGTGCAAAAGCAAAGCGTCAGCTACAAATGTTTTTTCTGTGCGAAAGCGAAGCGGCAGCAACAAATGTTTTTGCTGTGCGAAAGCGAAGCGGCAGCAACAAATGTTTTTTCTGTGCGAAAGCGAAGCGGCAGCAACAAATGTTTTTTCTGTGCGAAAGCGAAGCGGCAGCAACAAAGCGCCCAGCCGGAACGGAAATCAACCTTACGTGCGTTGTCTTTCACAAAATTGCTCATTTCTACCGCTTCATTTTCCCACAAAAAGTGCTGAATGAAGATAAAAAATTCGGTTATTCTAACGTTAGAAAGGAGGTCCACTATTTGCGCCATTTTATATTCCTTTTATTATGGATGTTATTATGGAGTTTTACTCTCCCCTCTGTTGCTTTAGCAAAAGAAGAACCCACCCAAGAAGAAATTGTGCAGCAACGTATGGCCTATTACGTACAATTTGATGAATTACTTATCCCATGGCATTTCTTAGCAGCCATTGATCAATATGAACGAAATTTACAATCCGTTCGTAAAGATATTCCGAAACGGGATGGTATCATTGCCATTCAATTTTCTGATGAATATTGGTCAGGTGCTTTAAATCCTGTACGAGATGATACTCGCCCAGAAACAATTAGTTACTTTGGGGGGATGGGTTTAGATGGCAATGGTGACGGAGTTGCCAGCCCAAAGGATGATGCCGATATAATTTTCTCCATGGCTACATTTTTAAGTAAATTTGGAACAACTGATGAGGACTTTAAATTAGCTTTATGGGAATATTACGGAAGTGAACAGGCCGTAAATCAAATCTTCACCATTTCCAAAATGTATAGTCATTTCAAATCAACTGAGCTCGATGACCACACATTCCCAATCCCTACTAATTACGATTACAGTTATCGGAGTACATGGGGAGACAATAGGGGCTGGGGTGGACGCCGTATTCATGAAGGAACGGATATTTTCGCTAGCTATGGGACTCCCGTACTTTCTACCTCTTATGGAGTAGTAGAAATAAAAGGCTGGAATCAATTTGGTGGTTGGCGCATAGGAGTTCGTGATAATCATAACTCATATCATTATTATGCCCATCTCGGTAGTTATAATAAGAAGATTAATGTAGGCGACTTTGTCGAGCCTGGAACTGTTCTCGGTTATGTTGGTAGTTCTGGCTACGGTAAAGAAGGAACGTCCGGAAAATTCCCGCCTCATCTTCACTATGGCATATATAAGTTCAATGGACGTACAGAATGGGCATTTGATCCATATCCATCATTACTACAATGGGAACGACTAGCTAAAAAAACAAAACAACAATAATGAATGACGACTCGGCTGAAAAATGGCGAAATGTTTTCTTTTCTGATTTAGAGCGCTTGGTGCACTTGTGCAGCAAGTGCTTTTTCTTAAATAGGAAAAAATACATAAAAATATTAAAAAAACTTCATAATTGCACATAAGATACTATATTTTTAACTACCTACCCCTTTAACACCAAAATATTATTGTACTAAAAAACTATTTTTCATTTTTCCATTAAAAGGGCTTATTTATATAAAGATTTAGTTATAAAATAATATTTGTACTATAACAACAATTATATTTTAGAGACCATTTAGCAAAGGGTGGGAAAAGATGAAAGGTATTTTTCAGTTTAAAACACTTAAAGCTCGAATATTAAGTGCATTTCTTCTTTTATTAGTATTAGTTGTTTGTTTTACAGCCTATTCTTATATTTCTAATAATAAGATGGAAAAACAAGCAGAAGGTTTAGTAAAAGAAGATTTACAAGTCTTAACGGCAAGTAAAAATTTAGCAATGTCTATGAGCGTTCGTCTCTCTGCAGCTTTAAGTTATGTTGTATCTGGTGATGAAAAATACATAGAAATGTTTAATGAATATCGTAAAGTAGCAGAAGAAAATAACAGTATTATAGAGAAATACGAAAATACACCTGAGCGTGATGCGCTAGTAGAAATGGCACGTACATGGAGCAATCGCGTTAACACCGAAGTATTCGATGTTTATAAAAAAGGTGATAGAGAATTAGCATTAAAAAATTTAACAGCTATGAATAATCTTGTAATCGAAGTTCGTGTTGGTTATGAAGACTTAGCCAATAAACGCTCGGATGCCATTACTAAGGTAGGAGATGACGTAGTATCAACAAGTTTAAGCAATAAAACAGTTGGAATGATTGTTAGCATTGTATTGACAATCGCAGGTGTCCTCATCGCTATTGTCACTGCTAGAGATATTTCTAAGCCTATTACGATTGTCTCAAAGCGCATGAGTGAATTAGCGGATGGCAATTTGCACCATGAACTACTTCCAATAACTCATCGTGATGAGATTGGTCAATTAATGCTTTCCGCCAATGAAATGAATGAAAAATTAAAGCAAACGATTAGCTCAATCTATACCGTTTCCGAAACAGTAGCAGCTAGTAGCGAAGAGCTGGCCCAATCTTCGAATGAAGTGCAATCAGGTACAGAGCAAATTACCGTGACTATGCAGGAGCTAGCCTCTGGCACAGAAACGCAAGCATCTACAGCAGGTGATTTAGCCGGAACAATGTCTTCTTTCCAACGCAGTATTCATGAAACAACACAGGAAGGCATTAAATTAAAAGAACATTCAAGTCATGTACAAGAACTAACAACAACTGGTAAAGACTTAATGATACAGTCAACACAACAAATGGCAGCTATTAATGAGATTGTGTTAAATTCAGTGAAAAAAGTTGAAGGCTTGAATGCGCAGTCTGCTGAAATTTCCAAGCTTGTTTCTGTCATTGATGATATTTCAAATCAAACAAATTTACTTGCCTTAAACGCTGCCATCGAAGCAGCTCGCGCAGGAGAGCATGGTAAAGGTTTTGCAGTTGTAGCCGATGAAGTTCGTAAACTTGCAGAACAAGTACAATTCTCTGTCACTGATATTTCAACAATCGTCAACCGTATTCAAGGAGAAACTGGCAATGTAACAACTGCTCTGCAATCTGGCTATGAGGAAGTAAAAAGAGGAAACGCCCAACTAAATCAAACAAATGAAACATTTGACCAAATTTCGGAAGCCGTTGAAGAAATGATCCTTAACATAAATACCATTTCAGGCAATTTAAATAAAGTTGCTCAAAATTCCGAGTCTATCAATGTCTCTGTTGATGAAATGGCTTCTATTTCTCAAGAGTCTGCAGCTGGTGTAGAACAAACAACAGCAACTGTAGAGGAAACTGCCGCTACTATGGAGGAAATTTCAAGGAGTGCAAATCAACTCGCTAGTATGGCTGAAGAGCTAAATATCCAATTACAGCGATTTAAAATTTAAAGTACGGATTCTTAATTTGGAGAACGTGAACGTGTTAGGTCTTTAACAGAGATTTCTTTGGTACCCCAAGCAATTTGGGACGATAACGGATCACTTCTCTGCCTCACCGGAGCACTTCGGTTCACTACCTGAGCGTTTAAAATATCCATCTAAAAAAGCTATCTCGACATTACGTCCGAGATAGCTTTCTTTTCTACATTTTAATTTATTGCCACTGTCTAATGGGTACCCTTTCAAGCTCATAGCGTTTAATAATAACACTGATCTTCTGAAACCATTCCTCACATAACTCTAACGCTTCTTGATACGCATCCTCTTCTCTTGATATAGGCTCACCGTTATCAAGAAAAATATATTCTAGAATAGGATCAGATAAGTTATCAGCTACAATTTTCAACGTCAATTGAGACACAGCGTTATCCTCAGGGTCCTCATCATCGGATTCCTCTTCTATATCCAGATCTTCACCAAGTAATGAACTACTTATTAAACTATTGCTAGTCCTAGCAATATACATTTCGTCCTCCACTATAGCAACTTCATATATTTTATTGAATGAGATTTCTTTTGTAATCAAATCTTCTTCTAAATCTTCTCTACTTACGAGAAAAAGTGTATTTGTTAGTTCATTTAGTAATAAAGCATTTAAACAATCATTTGAGATGATGCAATGCGTATGAGGGATAGCCATAAGCTCCTCCTCACTAGCCTCTTTCATTTCATTTAATCTATTGTTATAGATATATCGTTCTTTAACATATCGAATAATTCCTGCTATTAATACTCCTAAACCAATTAAAAAATAGACGTTGCTAAAGATAGCCGCTTCGACTAACTTTGCTAATAATAAATAGGTCATTCCTAGAAATACAAGAAAAAAGGTTTTCATCCATATCCCACCCTCAAAAAGATAATCGATAGGTTTATTTCATCCATGTTAATAGAAATTTTATTCTAACGATTATCTTTTCATTCTTAATTTCTATGGGACCAGTTATTCTGCCATTAAAATGGAGGTTATCTTGATTGTAGCTTTACTGCTCCATCCACTCTCTCTTACCTTTGCAGCCTTATTAGCAAGCATCGTTATTTCCACAACGCCTGCTGTAATCTCCTCAGACAATAATTTTCTATGTGAAAACTTACTTTTTAATTTTTTGTAACAATAAATTTCACAACATTCCCCTGGTAAAATTTATCCATTCCCGAAGTACTTTATTTTGCCAAAACAAGCTAGTGTTGTTGTCCGCATAAAAAAACATGGGGGCATTAAAAATCAATGCCCTCATGTTTCCATTTTTATTTATAAATAATTATCAATTTGAATGTTCCTTTAATTCCTCTTTACTGCCTACATTGTCTAAAGTCTTATCTTTTTCAATTTTATGCATCTCGAGAACATGTTGCGAAGGTGGAATAATCAAACTAACAATAACAATTGTAATACCTGTGATCACAACGCCTGAGAAAACAGGTGCCTGCCACAGCTCATTTAATAAACCTAAAAACCCCTCTGATTGGATAGTAAGACTAGGCACATGTGTTAAAGATGTAATAATGTAATATACTAACCCGACAGATATACTCGCCCAAACTGCAGGTGTACTTACTCGCTTCCAAAACGGCCCTAAAACGATTGGCCAGAAAATTGTTACGAATACAATATCCCATGCCAAGTAGGCTAAATCAATGACTTTCTGGAAGCTGACCGCTAAAACTAAACCTAGCAAAGCACTTAAAATAATAATAAGTCTTGAAAATTTTAACAGTTTTTTAGGATCTGGGTTACGATTAATAAAGTCTAAATAAATGTTTTTCGTGACAATTCCTGAAGTTGCAACATAACACGCGGCTACAGTAGACATCCCCATCGCTGCCATTGCTGTTAAAAAGATGGCTGCTAATAACGGTGGGAAATATCCTTGAGCAAAGGCAAGCATCAATGTCTCTGGATTTGTACTACCAGGATAAATCGTTTTGAACGCTTCTCCTAGCATACCCGGAATCCAGCTAATAGCGATAATAATAGTCCCAGCTATAATCATACTGCGCTGAGCTACTTTTGGACTTTTAGCCGCGGCTACCCTTTGTCCTAAGTCCACTGCCGGAATATCACCAAGTGCTAACACAAGATATAGTGTCCAAAACTCTGCTCCAGCCTTATTGAAGAGTTCACTAATATTCCACCACTCCGGGTTAAATGTTACATCAGGGTAATAGAATAAGATAAAAATTGTGATCCCTACTATACCCGCTACTGCCAGTGCCCCCTGAACAATTTCCGTATAGGCTACAGCCCAAAGGCCCCCAATTACAGAATATAAGGCAGTTAATGATACAAAAAGTAATGCTGCTGGAACGAAATCAATTTGTAATAGCTGCTGAATAATATACGTGCCACCAACTGTTAACGCAGCAGCATTAAAGACACCAAAGGCAATCGCCATTACGACGCCTGTATAAGCACCGAGCTTTTTACTGCCATATCTTAATCCATAGTAATCTGCTAATGTCCAGCCCTTTAATCTACGTAATGGCTTCGTCCAAATGAGTGCTCCAAGAATCATACAAGTCCCTAAACCACCCATTGTCGCTGAACCTTCAAAGCCGCCACTTGTATAACCAGAGCCTACCGCTGCAAAGAAGAATGGGGCTGCTAATAAGGCAGCCACTAGACTTCCTGTGACAACAGATAAAGGCATGCTCCACCCAGCAACAATTAAATCCTCCGCAGTATTAACCCGTTTGTATCCTTTATATCCAATGTAATAAATAAAAATTAAGTATAAGCTAAAGATGATTATATTTAACATAGTATTGCTCCTCAGTTTTTCACATTAACCGTTCATAACGACTCCGCCATTTGGCGTTAATACTTGACCCGTATAGAAATTCGCATTTTCTGAAGCTAAAAATAACACGGTCTTTGCGATTTCTTCTGGTTGAGCTAATCGTTTTAACGGATATTTAGCAGACTCTTCCTCTACATAATTCTCTCCAAATTCCTTTAGGATGTCTGTAAATGTACCACTAGGAGCTACTGCATTGACTAGTATCGAAGGTGCTAACTCTCGTGCCAAAGCCTTCGTAAATGCATTAATACCGCCCTTTGCAGCAGAATAATGCGTAAATTCCTCACAACCTAAACTACCAATATCAGAAGAAATATTAATAATTTTTCCATTGTTTCGTTCTTTCATTCTTTTTGCTGCTTCTCGACAATTGTAGAAACAACCATATAGATGAACTTTGATCATTTTATCCCACTGCTCATCTGTTAAATCCGTAATGCTTGAAGCCTGTGCGAACCCAGCGTTATTGACAAGAACATCAATTTCGCCTAACTGTTTGTCCATATATTGATACATAGCTTGAACTTGATGAGAGTTCGATACATCTGCATTACATTTTATAGCTTGTACACCAAACTTTTCTGCTTGCGCACGAACTTCCTCTGCCTCGTTATCATCACCAATATAATTGATACATATATTAGCCCCTTGCTCGGCAAAGCCCAAAGCAATGGCTTTGCCGATTCCTTTACTTGAACCCGTAATTAGTACATTTTTTCCTTTAAAATTAATATCCATTATTGATCGTTCTCCAATTTAAATTTTGCTACAAGTACCTGCAATTCTTCTGCTGTTTTTCCTAATGAAGAAGATGCTTCTTTCACCTCTTGCATGGTCGTCAATTGCTCTTGTGTTGCATTTGACACATTCGCCGAGAATTCAGATGACTGCTCCGCAGATTGCTTAATATTATTGACAGATGCTGCTACTTCCTCCGAAGAAGCTGAAATTTGTTGAGATGCAGCTGAAATTTCACGTATCTGACTGGCAACTTGTTCTGATGAAGTGAGAATTTCTTTAAAGATTTCCCCTACTTCGTTTGTAAACTCCATACCAGCCTTTACATCTTCTTTACCTTTTTCCATAACAGTGATAGAGGCATTTGAATCAGCTTGAATTGTACTAATTAAATTGTATATTTCCGTTGCAGACTGTGATGATTGTTCCGCTAATCGTCTAACCTCATCAGCGACAACCGCGAAGCCTTTCCCATGCTCTCCTGCTCTAGCAGCTTCGATTGCCGCATTCAATGCTAGTAGATTTGTTTGATCTGCTATGGCTGTAATAAGATTTACGATATCGCTAATTTTTTTCGTATTGATATGTAATCCGTTTATTGTTGTACCGATTTGTTCAACAGAATCATTAATCAACTCCATTTGTGCAATGACTTGCTGAACAACATGATTTCCACGTTCTGAAGCTTGAGAAGCAGAAATAGATGATTCGGCTGCCGTATTAGCAGAGTCAGCAATTTGCTGGATGCCTGTCGCTGTTTCCTCCATAGCAGCAGCTGTTTCCTCAGTCATAACCATTGAAGCCTCAGCGTTTTGCGTGATTTGTCCCATGTCTTGAGCAATAGTAGTTGAGCTGTTATATGTTTCTGCTGCATTAACAGTTAGCTGATTAGCAGCAGAAGAAACGTTGTCAGATGTATTTCTAATATTTAAAATAATATGTTGTAAATTGGAAACCATCGTTTTAATAGATTTAGATAAATTTCCGATTTCGTCCTTCGTTATTTCTAAATCTACATTTATTAATTCTCCATTCGCTACTTGATTTGCAGCGTTCACTACTTTCTTAAGTGGTTTTAATAGACGATCAATAATTATGTAGAGTAAAACTAATAGAAGTAAAATTCCAATAACAGCTATAACGATTTGTTTTATGACACTTGTTTTAATGATCGTATTTATGTAGTCCGCAGAATAATCAATACCTAATAAAGCAATGAGCTTGCCATTGTCATCTTTAATAGGGGTAAACACAGTTCGCCATGAACCATAAGGATCTTCGAAAATATCAGTTACAGCAGTGCTATCATTTTTAATTGCCAATTTAGCTGTTTTTACATGTTCATCTGCTAAATCAGTAAAGATTTCACCCGCTTCATAGACATCGTTCAAATTAGATGTATAGCCGATCGGGTTAACACCATCTGCGTCCTTCACATCCCAAATATAGCTCCAACTCATGATCCCTTGTTCTTCTTGAATCTTATCGAGTTGCTTTTGAATTTTTTTAAATTTAGCGTTAGTCTCTCCCTTTTCAGTCAATAAATCTTTAACATCATTCCTATCAAGATTCATAGCTGTCAATAAACCAACACTTTTCAACTCTTGCTCTAAATCAACAGACATTCGATTGTTTAATTCTCTAATACTTTGTGTAGTAATAATAGCAATTAGAAGCAAAACAATAATAGAAACCGTTAGTAAAAGTTTGTTTTTTAATGAAACATTTTTAAACAACTTCATGATTATTACTTCCTCCTTGATCGTATTTTGGGCAAAAAAAATAACCTATTTCAAAAGAAACAGGCATCAAAGAATATGACTAGCAATATATGTACCTAACTAGTACTCCTTTGCAGCTCAGCCATCATAGTATTTATTACCTTAGATCTGTAGCTTTGCGTCTCTACCTTTCAGTAGATTTGCCCATCTTTTTCCTCCTCAAATTAACACAATGGGTAAAAGTAGTCAATGTTACCAGGTTAAAATTCACATATTTTTTACTATTTTACTATTAGTATAAAATGAATAATATTACTTATTTTTCTCAGCTTATCCACAATTCTCTTCATAACAAATAAAAACAGCTACAACGCAATATTGTAGCTGCTACTATAATTTTAAATAATCAATTACCCCTAAATGATTATTCAAATTAAAGATATATCTATTTTAGTGTCATGTATAAGACCGATGGTATAAATGATAAAGCAAACATGCAGGAATACCACATAGATGTACGGCGTAATGAAAAACGAACTTGTTTCTTTTCTGCATAAAAAATGTCTAACATCACTGAAGCAACAACAAGTGGGATTGTAACACATGCGAAAGCAACTAATAAAATGTTTAAACCAAACATAAAAGCACCCCTCTGTTCGTGAACATTTATTTTTCCTCTTTGTGACAACTTTATGTCATTTTCAGTGTACACAATTCCGCCATAAATTGTCAACTATATTCAACTAAGGAAAATGCGCTTTTTACAGAATATTTTTATCACAGCGAGTATTTTTACGTAAAATTCTTCACGAAAAAGCAACTGCAAAATTGCAGTTGCTTTGTTAATCATTGATCCATTAGTTTTTCATTGAAATTCACACTTGACAATTCAGAGTTAACGTTTTTTAATTTCTATACTTATCTGTCAGCCCTCTTAAAAAATTTCTCACAAAGCGATCGCCACATTCTTTATAGTTACGATGACTTGGATTTCTTAAAATGGCACCTAATTCGCCTTTCGAAACGCTAACGCCTCCATCATATAAAATATCGAGCATCTCCTCAGTCGTTAAGGCTAACGCAATCTTCACTTTCTTTAATACCATATTATTAGGGCTTTCTTTTCCTGAAACAGGTAGTGGTCCTTCTGATTGACCTGGCTTAGGCTTTTGCGGACCCCGTTTAAATGTAATAAATCCATTTAAAAAAGCCTCTACCATTTTATTATTACATTTAATGTATTCTTCTGGTGCTTCTTCCTCATCATAAACTTTAATAAGCATGTTCAATACTTGTTCTTTCGTATAGTCCATGCCACCTAGCTGAAAAATTTTAACCATATCTGTATTTTTGATATCTAATGCATATCTTAAACGAATTAAAATATCATTGTTCGTCATTTTAAAAACCTCCATTTTTAACTGTAAAAGCGCTTCTAATAATCCTATCCTAATTGAAGCATTACTTTATTATAGCAGAGACATTCACAATTTTAGTTAGCTTTCCAAAAGTTACTTTACTAAAGTATTTAGAATGTGCATTTTATTTTTTAACATGTATGATTAGCTAACTCTCGACCATTCTAATCACAAGGAGGTGAGATAAATGGCTAATCGTAGTTCAAATAAGCTTCTAGTTCCCGGTGTACATGAAGCCGTTAATCAATTGAAATATGAAATCGCACAAGAATTTAATGTACAATTAGGGCCAGAAGCCTCTTCTCGTGCAAACGGTTCAGTCGGGGGAGAAATAACAAAACGCCTCGTAGAAATGGCTGAAAAACGTTCAAAAGGTTTATTATAATAATAAATTAAACAAAGAACGAATCCCTTTTTTAAAATTGGCATTCGTTCTTTCATGTTCGGCGGATGTCATGGAATCGGAAAGGGGTTCTTAGAGGATGTTAGCCTAAAATCATCGCATCCATGCGATAACGGCTAACTGACCTGCATCGTGCTGTTGCTGCCACTTCGCTTTCGCACAGACAAAACCAGTTGCTGACGCTGCGTTAGCACTACGCTTTCGCGCAAAAAACATCTGCAGGCCTAAGCACAAAGCCGATTCCAGACACAATTTATGCCGAGGCATAATTGATTTATTTAATTTCAACCGGTTGTAAAGCCTCGCTTGCCCCTTTTTTTAGAGTAAGCATCACGATAAAGGAAATACAATATAAGGCAGCTAAATAGATCATAACGACCGTCATATCATAACTTTGAAGAATATAGCCGACAAAGATTGGTGAAAATCCTCCAATTGCTCTACCAAAGTTAAAAATTGTATTTGTTGCTGTACTTCGAATTTGCACCGGATAGAAGCTACTAATTAAAGCTCCATACCCTGCGAACATCCCGTTTGAGAAGAAGCCGACAATTGCACCACCTAATAAAATTGCGATACTACCTGTGGCATATGCGTATAAAAATACTGCACATGCAGATGTAAGTAAAAAGATTCCGAATGCACGCTTTGCGCCAAATCGGTCCATAAATCGTCCAAATGTTAGCATCCCAATAATCATGCCAACTGCTGTGCTAATTGTCCAAAGTGCCGAGCTTGAAACGGATAGACCTTGAGATTTTTGCAACATAGATGGCAACCAAATCATTAAGCCATTGTAACCAGCAATTTGAACAGTTGCCATAACGATTAATGATATTGTCGTCATCGAAGTTCGAGGCGTTTCAAATAGCTGCACCAACTTACCTTTTTCATGTTGCTTATCGATTTTTTTATTTTTCTGAGCAGCCAGCCACTCCGGTGATTCCTCAAGATTTCTTCGCACGATAAAAGCGAAAATGACAGGTACTACACCAACAAAGAATAAAGCTCTCCATCCTAAAATAGGAAGAATAATGGCACTTAGTAACGCTGCTAAAATAACTCCGTATTGAGCACCTACACTAACATATGAAGAGGCTCTTCCTTGCTTATTCTTCGGCCAAGCCTCGGCAACAAGCGCCATACCAATGCCGTATTCGCCCCCTGCACCGAGACCTGCAATAAATCTATAAATATAAATTTGTTCAATAGTTGTTGCTAACCCAGTTAAAGCTGTACCAATTGCAAACAGCAAGACGGTATAAGTAAACACTTTTACCCGCCCATACTTATCAGCTAAAACCCCGAAAATAATGCCACCTAACAGCATACCAATATTCGTTACGGCAGAAATGAGCCCACCCGTTGCGAAATCAATGTTAAATTCCGAAATAATCATTGTCATTGCAAAGGAGATAAACATAATGTCCATCCCTTCCAACGTTAAACCAGCTACTGAAGCTACCACTGTTTTCTTACGATAATCCATCTTTACAATCCTCCAGTTTCTGTTGATAAAGATCTCTTTTTGAGGGAATGGATTATACAATTCTTGTCCATTCTCTTTTGAAGCCTCACGGGACTCCATTAAAAGAGGTTGAAGCAAAATAAAAGCCCTTCTGTCACAGAGGACAAAAGGGCATGCCAAATCAAAGATATTATTAGCCTTAAAATATCAAGTAGCCCTTTTCAGCCTCTCTGGACCGTATTAAAGGAAATTTATTTCGTTCATTTATGTTGTTCTACATTTTATAAGATTATTATTGAAATAGCAATGCCTTATAGTAGAAAAAATTACCTTAGCTCTTAGTTGAGATAGGAGGCCATTTTCATCTATATCAAAAAAGTCTTTAAGCTGTACAACAGTATACCCATAGCGCTCCAAGTTTTCTTGAATAAGCGCACTTAATTCAGTATCGTCTTCAATATGCATAAGTTTGTACATAGTTAATTCTCCTTTTGGGCAATAAGTAACAGCTATTTTAGAAAAAGTTATTTAAAGAATCATTAAAAATGTTATTACATATAATACCATTTTATGATATATAATGTATAGATGGAATTGATACAGGGAACTCGCATAGCCAACCTTCTAAACTGCGAAATCCCATACTACGAGGAGGATTATTTTGAGCCAATCATCAACAGAAATTTTCATACGTAATTTTGAAAATGGAGACATGCCTTTACTTGGAGAATTGTACCAATCCGTTACAGCAAAAGAAAATGCGACATTTTGGTGGGTCGGAGACGAAGATAATTGGCGTAACGTTTATTGCGCATTTGAAAATGGGAAAATGGTCGCTAAGGGGCAAGTTAGCATCATTAACGTTGTACCCCCCAGTCGTTCAATAGAGAATAACCACTCTATATACGTTAATCTTAAAACCATTTCTGAAAGAGAACATGACATTGCTCTGCTCGATAAAGTCTATCAATATCTTTTCAAAAGAGCACATCAATTAAAGGAAACTTTACCTAAAGAATATGGAACAATCCTTTGCGTTGGTAACGACTCGGAAGAAACTGCAAACAATCAGTTTTTTATCCAAAAAGGCTACCTCCCTCTAAATAGCCTGTATCGTATGAATCGTGATTTGAATAAACCTATTCCTGCGTTAACACTACAAGAAGAATTTCAATTCTCATACTGGAAGATGGAGACTTCTAGCGAGGAAAGAGATTACCTTGATATAGAAGCCGAAATTTGGCCAGACACTCCACTTGGTCTAAATAGGTTATCTGAATACAAGAACAACAAGCTATGGACATCCATGGTCATACGTCAAACAGACGCTATTATTGGTGGACTGATGGCATGGCAAGAAGAAGAATACGGTGTAATAGAGGACGTTTATGTCCGTGGACCGTGGAGGAAACGCGGTATTGCCCAGTTTTTGCTTACACAAGCTATGAAATACCTTAAGTCTCATCAGCTACAAAAAGCTACTCTCATGGTACTAACTACAAATAAATCAGCTTTATCTCTATACGAGTCTGTCGGTTTTTATACGGATACAGAAGAGATAAGGTACTTTACAAAACTGAATTAGGCAACAAAAAAAAGGGGTTCATTGCCCCTCTTTTCTATCTACGGTCCTTCGTCATTCAACATCGTTTGATTCAAAGTTATCAAGCAATGCACGCACTTCATCTGTTGATTTCGTGTTCATCAATTGATTTCTTAATTCACCAGCTCCACGGAAACCTTTAACATAAATTTTGAAAAAGCGATGAAGCCCAGAGATTGAACGTGGTAGTACTTCCGCATATTGATCTTGAAGATCAAGCTGCAGTCTTAAAAGATCAAGATACTCTTTACTACTATGCTCTTTCGGCTCTTTTTCAAAAGCAAAAGGATTTTTAAAAATACCTCGCCCGATCATAACGCCATCAATACCATATTGTTCAGCAAGTTGTAGCCCAGTTTGACGGTCAGGAATGTCTCCATTGATTGTTATTAGCGTATTTGGTGCAATACGGTCACGCAATTTTTTGATTTCCGGAATTAGCTCCCAATGCGCATCTACTTGGCTCATTTCCTTTCTTGTACGTAAATGAATAGAAAGGTTCGCAATATCCTGCTTTAAAATATGCGTTAGCCACTCCTCCCACTCATTTACCTCTTTAAAGCCAAGTCGTGTTTTCACGCTGACAGGTAGTCCTCCTGCTTTTGCTGCTTGAATAAGCTCTGTCGCAACGTCTGGACGCAGAATAAGGCCACTACCTTTCCCTCTCGATGCCACATTCGGTACAGGACAACCCATATTAATATCGATGCCTTTAAAACCTAGCTCCGCCATACCAATACTCATTTGACGAAAATATTCGGGATTATCCCCCCATATATGTGCCACCATTGGCTGTTCATCTTCTGTAAAAATTAAACGACCACGCACACTTTTCATGCCCTCTGGATGACAATAGCTATCCGAGTTTGTAAACTCTGTGAAAAATACGTCCGGTCGACCGGCTTCACTTACTACATGACGAAAAACAACATCCGTCACATCTTCCATTGGTGCAAGTACAAAAAATGGTCGCGGTAAGTCACGCCAAAAATTATCTATCATGTCAAACTCAAATCCTCTCACTATGGATACAACTTCAAACTCTCGATAAAAAAATATGAAGCCAAATGTTCTACTTCTTTTACACTTATATCATGCTCAATAACTGATTATCAACAAATACATTTGGTATTTATAATTTGTGAAAGTCGTATTTTAATTCACATATATCAAAAGTAACCTCTTCTATTCAAGCATAAGATTCAACCAAAACCCTTCCATGCTTACACAAAAAGGATGGAATATTCACTCCATCCTTTCAGAGTTCTATCATTTACTAATCAATCACCCGAGCAACATCCCTACCACAAGTCTTGCATTTCCCCTTCAATACAGGGGCATATTCTCCCTCTTGTATCGTGTACTTCACAATTGCCGTTACACCACAATTGCCACAAAATACGTTTTTCACGAGCATTTCTCTGATATCTTTCGGGATAGAGAGCCATTTTTTTGCTGCGTCCATTATGATCGCTCCTTTAGAGTTAGTTCCGTAACAACCTCCACATGCGTCGAATGCGGGAACATATCTACAGGTTGAATCTCCTGCGTTTTATAGCCCCCATCCTCCAAAATTCGAAGATCGCGCGCTAGTGTAGCTGGGTTACAGGACACATACACAACACGCTTAGGACGTTGCTCTAAAATCGTCTGAAGAAGAGCCTCATCGCAACCTTTGCGTGGTGGGTCAACTACTAAAACATCCGCTTCTTTGCCTTCCTTATACCAACGTGGAATTACTTCCTCTGCTGGCCCAGCCTCGAAATACGTGTTCGTAAAGCCATTTAGTGCTGCATTGCGTTTTGCATCTTCAATCGCTTGTGGGACAATTTCAACACCCATAACAGCCTTTGCCTGTTGTGCAAGGAATAATGAAATTGTGCCGATACCACAGTATGCATCAATTACTCGTTCATCACCCTGTAAGTTAGCGTAGTCTAATGCTTGTTTGTATAGAACTTCCGTTTGCTCAGGGTTTACTTGGTAAAATGAACGGGCTGAAATTTCAAAGCGAACATCGCCAATTGTATCAATAATAACGTCCTTGCCCCAAAGATTTACGGTTTCATCACCGAAAATAACGTTCGTTTTGTCGCTATTAACGTTTTGCATAATGGATGTAACATTCGGGATAAGCTTCTGGATTATCGCAACAGCGGCTTCTTTTTGCGAGAATTTTTTCTTTTTAGTTACGACAACAACCATCACTTCACCAGTTGCTCGTGCCTTACGAACAACTACGTGGCGAAGCATTCCCTCATGCGATAATTCGTTGTATGGTCGAACACCGATTGCCGCTAGTTCCTTTTTCAAACCTGCAAGAATAGCGTCCGCTTCTCCAGTCTGAATTAAGCATCGCTCCATATCCACAATGCTATGAGACTTCGTTTTGTAGAAACCAGCAATTGCTTGTCCTGCTTCATTTGAGGAGAAAGGTATTTGCGCTTTATTACGGTAATGCCAAGGCTCTTCCATGCCCTTCACTGGTAGAACAGGCGCATCAATTTTACCAATGCGCTGCATGACATTACGCACCATGTTTTCTTTCCATTTTAACTGTCCTTCATAAGACAGGTGTTGTAATTGGCAGCCGCCACATTGTTTAAAATATTCACAAGGCGCATCTACACGATCTGATGATGGCTCGAGAATTTCTACGACCTTCGCAAAGCCGTAGTTTTTTAACGTTTTTACAACATGTATTTCCGCCGTTTCACTAGGAAGTGCACCTTGGATAAATAATGGATAGCCATCGACCTTTGCGACGCCATTGCCATCATGTGTTAAATCCTCTATATAAACTGTTAGTCGGTCATTCTTTTTCACGGGTGCTGACATTCGTACATCCTCCATTTCAATCTCTTTATTGTAGCATGTTGAGGCGGATGACAAAAGAACAAGGCTTCATATTAACGGCTCAAATGTGGTCGGCTCTACTTCTAACTGATCAGGAAGACAAGATTGGTATCCGCTCTCAAACTGATTACCTTTACACGAGTAGAAAAAAGAGCCGCTATTCGCGACTCTTCCCCTCTTTCCTTACTGTATGGTAATCTCTAGGTGCCCACCAGAAAGCAGCAACTACACCTAAGATGACGACTATAAATGGTGCATAAAAAATCAAAAAACTTGTCATAGTTGTATCCCTCCTATGCGTGATTATCTTCTTTTCCTGTCACATAATTTTTGTTGAAAAGGAATAATTTCAACAACAAGAACAATGATGGAATAAGCAGACACAGTCCCAAAACAAACGCAATGACGAGTGCAATCGCCATTTGTGTGCTTGTAAAGCTATCGTAAATCGTTAAATACGGATACAGTAAATATGGGTATTGGGCAATTCCATATGCAAAGAATGCCACTGCAAATTGGGCAATCAATAAACTAACCGCAAGACCGTAATTTTTTCGCATCCATAGCAACACTACAGTAATAATAAATAGCACGGCAGATATGGCAAACATCCACCATAAATTAACTAGGTTATTGTAACTTTCAGGGTTAATGAATTTCATTTCGTACATAATGCCGAGCGCACTCACCATTAATGGTATCGCCCAAGCAAGTGCGTATTTTCGCATTAAATTTGTAGCTTCTCGATCCTTAGCTTTATGTGCATACCAAGTTAAAAACACGGCTGAAATATACAGTACCGCTGCAATGCTTAGCACGACAATACTCCAAGCAAACGGGCTCGTATACAACGTCCAATAATTCAAGACCGGTTGCCCGTCAGCAATATCAACATAGCCGCCAGCAGCAATCGCAAATACAACAGAGAGTGAGGCTGGAATAAGTAATCCTGCTATACCATACGTCAACGTGTAACCAATATGCCCACGTGCGCCATATGATTCAAATGCATAATAGGAGCCTCGTATTGCAAGCAGCACTAGCGAAATACTAACTGGAACAAGTAAAATCGTTCCATAATAGAAAGCTGTTTGTGGGAAAAATCCAACAATCCCAACAAAGAAGAATACTAAAAAGACATTGGTTACTTCCCAAACTGGTGATAAATAACGTTTAATAATATTTGTTAAAATGTGATTTTTTCCGATTAGTAGGCTGTAGGCATTAAAAAAGCCTGCACCAAAATCGATTGAAGCTACAATGACATAACCAAATAGGAAAATCCATAAAACTGAAATACCTAAAATCTCTAATGTCATAGGATGTCACCGCCTTTTTCAGCATGGCGATCTTCTAACTCTCGCTCAATTGGATTCTTTTTGAACATACGAATTAAAACTACCATACTTCCTACTCCTAATACGGCATACACACCTGTAAACAACAGCATCATTAAATCTACATGGTCACTCGTCGTGGCCCCTTCTGGTGTTCGCATTAATCCATATAAGATCCAAGGCTGTCGTCCAACTTCAGCAAGCCACCATCCTGCTTCAATCGCAATAATAGAAAGTGGTCCACCTGCAACAACAATCCATCTAAACCAACGTGAATGAATAAACTGCCAATCGCGTGCTTTCCCGCATACATAAACCAGTGAAACGAGTGCCATAAACATGCCGATAAACACCATGAGATTAAAGAGGTAATGGATATATAGTGGTGGTCGATCTTCTTCAGCAAATTGATCTAAGCCAATTACCTCAGCATTTGGATTATTATGTGCTAAAACACTCAAAGCATAAGGTACTTTAATAGCATATTTTACTTCTTCCCCTTCTAATACACCAAATAGTATAAGGGAAGCTTTGTCTCCCGTTTCAAAATGCCACTCAGCCGCAGCTAGTTTTTCTGGCTGATATTCCGCTAAATATTTTCCTGAAAAGTCTCCAATAATTGCTGAAGCAATGGAGAAAATCAGACCAATCTTCATAAGTAGTAATAAAGATTTTTTATGATATATATGCTTAGAACCTCTAAGCATACGATATCCTGCGATTGCGGCTAATACAAATGCGGATGTCATATAGGCTGTAACGAGAACATGCGCTACCTTTGTCGGCATTGCTGGATTAAACATTGCTAGAAATGGTTGAATATTCACTAGCTGGCCGTCCACAATATCAAATCCTTGTGGCGCATTCATAAACGCATTGACAATTGTTATAAACACAGCTGACATCGATGCACCGACAGCAACCGGAATTAACAGTAGCATATGCTTCTTCTGACTATCGAAGCGATCCCAAGTATATAGGTAGATGCCTAGAAAGATGGCTTCAAAGAAAAATGCAAACGTTTCCATAAAAAGTGGTAATGCAATTGTCTGACCGGCAAGCTGCATGAAATTCGGCCATAGTAAAGATAACTGTAAGCCAATTGCTGTCCCTGTGACAACTCCGACTGCAACCGTAATAACAAAACCTCGTGCCCAACGTCTTGCCATTAAAATATAGTGCTCATCATTCTTTTTATACCCAGTCCATTGTGCGATCATAATCATTAACGGGACACCAACTCCAATCGTTGCATAAATAATATGGAAGGATAAAGTTAGTTCCGTTAACGCTCTACTCCAAAAGACTGCTGATTCATTCACCATGTCATTGCCCCCCTAACCTCCAAATATTCTTCCAAGTATGGAAAGTAGCATAATAATTGCAACACCAAAGCTTAGCCAAATGAGCTTTCTTTCCTGTGACTTATACAAAGGCAACACTTCCTCTCCCTTATCTCTACCCCATTTTCCACTATTGCAACGAAAAAAACCTTTATAATGGACCGGAATTTCGGCCTATTATAAAGGTTTCAAATTTTGTTCAAGTAATATACGCACATTTGCCAAACATTTTTCTTAATTCATTCACATTACCAATTAAAGGATGAAAATATTCATATATATGGGGATTAACCCATTAAATAGGAATCATCACCAAAACGCGTAGTTGATTTCCGTTCCGGCTGGGGCTTTACTGGAGTCGCCCAGCCTCCACACCAATCAACTTATTTACATAGTAGACGTTTTAACAAAAGTCATCCACAACTTTTGTGATAAACCATTAATCTCCACAAAAATTCGATTAAACAGGCTCTCACCCTAAATTAAAAAGGGTTCTACCTAAATTAAGCAGACCCTTCTTATGTTTATTACATACGGTCTTCTTCACGGATATCTGCTAGTGGAACAAAAATCTCAATATGGCGCTTTAAGTTTTCAAATGTAGCAGGCGCATCTCCACCATACTCACCATCTAAGTTTAAATGTATTTCATCTTCAGTAGATACTTTTACGACACTTGCCTTTTTATAAATTACACGATCATCATTCAAATGCTCGCCTCTTAATGCCATTGCAGCAAGCTGAATAAATTCAGGTAAGCTTACTTTTTTCAATACTAATAAAGTAAAGTAGCCATCATTAATACTTGCATCAGGTGCTAGCTTTTCAAAGCCACCCACTGAATTTGTTAAGCCGCATAAAAACATCATGGCATCCCCATCAAACACTTCGCCATCATATTCGATACGCATATGGGAAGCTTTAATTGATGGGATCATTTCTACTGCTTTTACGTAATAAGCTAGCTGTCCTAGCATTGTTTTCATTTTACTTGGCACTTCATAAGTTAACTCTGTAATACGTCCGCCAGCGGCAATATTGATGAAATAGCGTTCCCCATTTAATAAACCAACATCAACCGGCAACGTTTCGCCTTTAATAATGATGTCAACTGCAGCTTCAATATTTCGCGGAATATGCACGGCACGGGCAAAGTCATTCGTAGTGCCCATCGGAATTAAACCTACTTTCGGGCGGTTCTCAAATGAACTCACGCCAGAAACAACTTCATTTAATGTGCCATCTCCACCAACTGCAATGATTATATCAAAGCCACGTTCAACTGCATTTTTTGCTGCAATGGTTGCATCGCCTTCACAGGTTGTTGCGTGACAAGATGTCTCATAGCCTGCTACCTCTAATTTTGCCAATACTTCTGGTAGATGCTTTTTAAACGCTTCACGCCCAGATGTAGGATTATAAATGATTCTTGCTCGTTTCATAACATACCTTCTTTGCTTCATAAGATTCTATTTCTTTCAACGAACTATTCGTTTAAATGTTGCATTAAGCTTCCAATAGTCAACAAAAGTAAGGCATGTCCTTATTCTCTGACATGCAGCCTTACGATTTATAATTATTGTAATGCAGCTGTTACTTGCTTTTTAAAATCCTCATAGACAAATGTCCAATATGCTTTATTCGTAATATTCTCTTCACGAATTTCAGCATATAGTGCTTTTTGTGCATCTTCAAATGTAGGATCTTCTTTATCAGGTAAAGTAGCTCGCTTACTCACTACTAGTTCCTGTAATTCTGGTGCACGCGGTCCCCATTTCCCAACAACCTGCCCAGCATCATCTAATAAAATATAAACCGGAATTGCACGGCCACCGTTTGTTAAATAGCGATCAATTAAATCTGTATCAGCATCACGTAGTACTGCGCGCATTTCTAACCCTGCTGCCTCTGCAACTCGACGAATAACTGGATTGTTTAACATTGCGTCCCCGCACCAATCCTCAGTAATTGTTAAAATTTTTGGTTGCTTGTCCTTTAGTAGTTCGATAAAACCATCGTTTAGTGGCACTTCGAAGCCATCATAAATACGGAAGCTTTCCTCTTTTAATGTCGTCATATTATCCATATATTGTTGAATCGAAATCGCATCATCAAAATATTGTTGTTCAGTTTTCATTGATTGACCTCCTAAAGTTATATCATGTTCTATACTATATTTTGCTATGAATACTCTTTGAAGACAACTATTAAGTGTTAATTTGGTATTTTTTAGTGTCGATTTACAGCAAATATCGTTTTGCTTGGCAAGGCATTTATCTTGTATAGATACCCCAAAGAGTCTTTTGTATGTATATTTTTTAAAATAAAAAGCCAAGAAAACGAATTTGCTCTCTTGGCCTTCTATAATAATTGCAATTAACGTTTTGCAATTTCTTGTTGTAATAATTTATTGACCATTGGTGGGTTCGCTTGACCTTTAGTAGCTTTCATAATTTGACCAACTAAGAAGCCGATAGCGCGATCCTTACCGTTTTTGAAGTCTTCGATTGATTGTGCATTGTTGTCTAGAACTTCTGTAACGATAGCAAGTAATGCACCTTCATCAGAAATTTGAACTAAACCTTTTGCTTTAACGATTTCTGCTGCGGAACCGCCATTTTCTACTAATTCAGCAAATACTTTTTTACCGATTTTAGAAGAAATTGTACCGTCCGTGATTAATTTCACCATTTCCCCAAGGTTTTCTGGCGTTAATGCAGTATCTTTAAGGTCTTTTTGTTCTGCATTTAAGTATGCAGAAACATCACCCATAAGCCAGTTTGCTGAAAGCTTTGCATCTGCACCTTTAACTACCATAGCCTCGAAGAAGTCTGAGATTTCTTTTGAAATAACAAGAACTCCTGCATCATATGGTGTTAACCCTAATTCTTCAACATAGCGCTTTTTACGAGCATCTGGAAGCTCTGGAATTTCTGATTTTACTCGTTCTAACCACTCATCATCGATTGATAGACGAACTAAGTCTGGCTCTGGGAAGTAACGATAATCATCTGTTCCTTCTTTCACACGCATAAGAATTGTTTTACCTGTTTTTTCATCGAAGCGACGAGTTTCTTGCTCAATTTCCCCACCTGAAAGAAGAACATCAGCTTGACGTAATTCCTCATGCTCTAAACCACGGCGAACGTAGTTGAAAGAGTTAAGGTTTTTAAGCTCTGTCTTTGTACCAAATTCTTCTTGACCATATGGACGAAGTGAAATGTTGGCGTCACAACGAAGTGAACCTTCTTCCATTTTACAGTCTGAAACATCTGAATATTGGATGATTGATTTTATTTTTTCAAGATACGCATACGCTTCGTTTGGTGTGCGAATATCTGGCTCAGAAACGATTTCTACAAGTGGTGTACCTTGACGGTTGAAGTCAACTAAAGAGTGGTCGCCACTGTGAGACAGTTTACCAGCATCTTCTTCCATATGAAGACGTGTAATACCAATACGTTTTGTGTAACCATCTACTTCGATATCAACCCAGCCGTTTTTACCGATTGGTTTATCGAATTGAGAAATTTGATAAGCTTTCGGATTATCTGGATAGAAGTAGTTTTTACGGTCAAATTTTGTTTCTTGTTCGATTTCCATGTTAAGTGCAAGTGCTGCACGCATTGCGAAATCTACAACATTTTTATTAAGTACAGGAAGGACACCAGGATAGCCTAGGTCGATAACTGTAGTATTTGTATTTGGTTCAGCACCGAAATGAGCTGGTGCTGATGAGAAGATTTTTGAGTTCGTTTTTAACTCAACGTGTACTTCTAAACCAATGACTGTTTCAAAGTTCATGTTATTTTCCCTCCCAAATTTGAGGAACTTGTTTATGGAACTCCGTTGCTTGTTCAAAAGCATGAGCTACACGGTAAATTGTTGCTTCATCGAAATATTTACCGATAATTTGTAAGCCTAATGGCAGTTCACTTTCAAAGCCACATGGAATTGAAATGGCTGGCACACCAGCTAAGTTCATAGGAATTGTTAAAATATCATTTGCGTACATCGTCATTGGATCATTAACGTTTTCACCAATTTTAAATGCTGGTGTTGGAGAAGTTGGTCCAATGATTACATCAAAGTCTTCAAATACTTTGTCATAGTCTGCTTTGATAAGTGTACGTGCTTGTTGCGCTTTTTTGTAGTAAGCATCATACGTACCTGCGCTTAATGAGTAAGTACCAAGCATGATACGACGTTTTACTTCATCACCAAAGCCTTGTGCGCGTGTTTCTTTATAAAGGTCCATCAAATTATTAACATTTTCTGCACGGAAACCATAACGGATACCGTCAAAACGAGAAAGGTTAGAAGACGCTTCTGAAGAAGAAAGAATATAGTATGCCGCAAGTGCGTATTTCGAATGAGGAAGTGATACTTCTTCTACTGTAGCACCTAAGCCTTTTAATACTTCTAATGCTTCAAGCACTGATTGGCGTGCTGCTTCGCCAACACCTTCACCAAGGAATTCTTTTGGCACAGCGATACGTAAGCCTTTTACATCACCTGTAAGTGCTGCTGCGTAGTTTGGAACTTCAACGTTTGCAGAAGTTGAATCGTTTGGATCTAATCCTGCAATTGCTTCAAGTAAAAGAGCGTTGTCTTCAACATTACGAGTAATTGGCCCGATTTGATCTAAAGAAGATGCAAATGCAACTAAACCAAAGCGAGATACACGACCATATGTAGGTTTCATCCCTACAACACCGCAATATGCTGCTGGTTGACGGATTGAACCACCTGTATCAGAACCAAGTGAGAATGGTACTTCACCTGCTGCTACTGCTGCTGCAGACGCACCTGAAGATCCACCCGGTACATGGTTTAAGTTCCATGGATTTTTTGTTGTTTTATAGTACGAGTTTTCATTTGAAGAACCCATTGCAAACTCGTCCATGTTTAATTTACCGATAGTGACCATACCAGCTTCACGTAGCTTTTTAACTACTGTTGCATCGTAAATTGGCATAAAGCCTTCTAGAATTTTAGAAGCACAAGTTGTTTCTAAACCTTCTGTCACGATGTTGTCTTTAACACCGATAGGAAGACCGAAAAGTGGTCCACGCTCTTCAAATGGCACTTTGTCCATTTCAACTGCTTGTGCAGTTGCTTTTTCTTCGTTTGAAGCAAGGAAAGCTTGTACATTGCCGTCAAGCTTTGCCACACGTTCGTATGCTTCTTTTGTTAAATCAGCGATTGTTAGCTTACCCGCTTTAATGTCAGCTTGTAGCTCCTTTGCTGAACGTTCAAATAACGTCATGAGGAATCCTCCTATGTTTTAGTATTACATGATAGCTGGTACTTTTACTTGACCATCTTCTTGTTCTTTTACGTTTAACATCATTACTTCACGGTCTAAGCCTTTTGTTGCCACATCTTCACGCATTACGTTTACTAGTGGTAAAACATGAGTTGTTGGTTCAACATTCGTTGTATCTAACTCGTTTAGTTGCTCTGCGAAGTCTGTAATTTTACCAAGCTGTTCAGCAAATTTCTCTGCTTCCTCTTCCGTAATTGCAAGACGTGCTAAATTTGCAACGTGTTTAACTTCTTCTTTTGTTAATTTTGCCATTTTTCCACACCTCCGAATACTCACTCAATTCATTGTTTTTGTCGATGACAATAGGGTTGAATAAAGTTAACCATGCAAATTATCATAACATTTTTCATATTAAAAATCACAACTTTCACCAAAAATAAAGAAACTTTCACTACTATGACGAAGTGTTGTCTTTAGGGACCGCCTTTCAAGTCCTTCATATAGACTTCGCTTTTCGGGAGTAGGGCATGGATTGTGTGCCGTGCTCTCGGATCTCGGGTCAAGAGGCTTCCCGTCGTTTCAAAGACTTTATCCGTCGCTCAGGGGAATCCTTCCGTCGCTTTCGCTTTTTTATCCGTCACTTCCGATGGGCTATCCGTCTCCCTTGTTTCTTTCCGTCATTTCGAAGACTTTATCCGTCGTTCCGGGGAACCCTTCCGTCGCTTTCGCTTTTTTATCCGTCACTTTGGCTGGGCTATTCATCGCCCTTTCTTCTTTCCGTCATTTCGAAGACTTTATCCGTCGCTTAGGGGAATCCTTCCGTCGCTTTCGCTTTTTTATCCGTCACTTCCGATGGGCTATCCGTCACCCTTATTTCCTTCCGTCGTTTCGAAGACTTTATCCGTCGATCCGCGGAATCCTTCCGTCGCTTTCGCTTTTTTATCCGTCACTTCCGATGGGCTATCCGTCGCCCTGTTTCTTTCCGTCGTTTCGAAGACTTTATCCATCGCTCCGGGGAATCTTTCCGTCGCTTTCGCTTCTCTATCCGTCACTTCCGATGGGCTATCCGTCGCCTTTGTTTCTTTCCGTCATTTCGAAGACTTTATCCGTCGATCTGGGGAACCCTTCCGTCGCTTTCGCCTTTTTATCCGTCATTTCCGCTGGGCTATCCGTCACTCTAAAGAGCCTATCCATCCTTCTGATTAATTCTTCATTTTTCTTCCCACAAAAAAATATAGTCAGCACGAGGCTGACTATATGTTAATAGATATGGACGTATGGTTCCTTTTCGCTGGCATTCTTAACGATCAATGCCTCTGGACCGTTTATTGAGGTAATATTTACTTCAACATTGATGTTATCAAATTGATTGATCAGAACACCTGTTAAATATTGAGTAAATCCTATAATTTCAGACTTGCCGTAAAATTGGATTGGCACTTCAATCGTTAGCTTTTGAATTTTTTTATTTTGATAGAAGCCTGTTCCTATTACACTAGTATAATTAGAAAAGTATTTATCTACATCTTGTTTAAAATTCTTAAAGTTATTGCTAACATCCCTGTATACATCCTGTGATTCACTAGTTGGGAATAGTACATATTCTTCGTCAATACCTTTCCAATCAGCTACGTCGTTTTGTCCTGCTTTTGCTACGCCGTAGTTAAAATACGTTCCTGGAATAATATCATTGCGAGCTTTTTGTTTAAACAAGCCTACTACAATCGGTATATCTTTCAATTCATCACGAGTTCTTAAGCGGGACACAATTTCAGCGGCCATTTTCTTTCCTTGCTCAACGAGTTTTGCCTCCGGAATTGGTTCCTCATAGTACTCTCCATATTTTTCCTTTTGATAATAATAAATAGAGTTTAAGGAAAGTCCTATCGAAATACCGCCTAATTTCACTTTATTATCACTAGTTTTTGTTAAATAATTTTGCTCAACAATATGTGATAAATAGATTGGGGCCTTAGTTGCACGTTCTTCTGCTGGCATTGAGTCCGTCGTTGGAGGATTTAAACCATCCTTCGTTTGTGAACTACGTGCAAGCCAATCTGTCACTGTGCTTTCAGCTAAATACTGCCCCTCTTGGAAGAAGTAGTTTTCTGTGTCAAACTCATTTTGGGAAAGACGCATTAAACCTGTTTCTACTTCCTTCATATCATATTTCGTAAAGATATTTGAAACTACTAATCCTCTGCTAGCACTTTGTTTATAAGGTGTTAGCGTTCTATAGTATGAATCATCAATCTGTATGCTTGGAATAATCGTTGTTTCCGCTTTTTCCTGTTGCGTCTCCTGTGTAAGCTCTGTTTCCTTCTTATTAGAAGGCACACAGCCGACTAGCATTGCAGCAGCGACAATTGCTGGAATGAGTCGAAATGACTTCATTATTTTTGTACTCCTTTACTGTAAATCAAATTGTGCTCGACGAATTGTTCATACCCTACCTGTGGAACGTAGAGACATTTATAAAATGCCTCTACGTTCCACCAAGTGGCTAGGACAATTCATCATACTTACCTTCACTACTATCCTTTATTGGACGAGGTTAAGTTGTTCGATCAGGCTGTCTTCATTCCAAACTTCAATACCTAATTGCTCGGCTTTTTCTAGTTTAGAACCCGCTTCTGCTCCTGCAATGACAAGGTCAGTTTTTTTGCTGACACTACCTGTAACAATACCACCTAACTCTTCTATTTTCGCCTTTGCTTCGTTACGTGTCAATTGCTCAAGTTTACCAGTTAATACGATTGTTTTACCCGCAAAAGGATTATCCCCTATAGCTACTTCTATTTTTTTACCTTTATACGTCATATTGACGCCTACTTCAGCAAGGCGCCCAATGACTGCACGAGCATCCTCATTTGAAAAATACTCGACAAGCGATGAAGCCATTTTATCGCCGATTTCATGAATCGCCACTAGTTGCTCCTCTGTTGCTACCATCACCGCTTCCATCGTTTCAAACTCCTCTGAAACAATTTTTGCTGCTTTTTCACCAACATGTCGTATCCCTAATCCAATTAGTAAACGCTCCATTGAATTTTCTTTGGAGGCCTGAATGGCACTGACTAAATTCGTCGCTGATTTTTCTCCCATACGCTCAAGCTCGACAAGCTGTTCTACAGTTAAGTGATACAAATCAGAGATATCATGAATTAAATCTGCACGTAATAATTGCTCAACGACTTTATCACCAAGACCGTCAATATTCATAGCATTACGCGATACGAAATATTTAATGCTCTCCGCAATTTGTGCAAAGCATGCTGGATTTACACAACGTAATGCCACTTCTCCTTCAATACGAATAAGCTCGCTATCACAAACTGGACAATGTTCTGGCATTACATATGGCACTGAGTCCTCAGGGCGCTGCTCCAGTATTACACCTACAACTTGAGGAATAATATCTCCGGCTTTTCGGATAATGACAGTATCTCCTAGTCGAATATCTTTCTCTCGAATTAAATCCTCATTGTGTAATGACGCACGTTGAACTGTTGTACCTGCCACTTGAACAGGCGTTAAAATAGCAGTTGGAGTAACAACACCTGTACGCCCAACCGTTAAATCAATATCAAGTAATGTTGTCACTACTTCTTCAGCAGGGAATTTATAGGCAATTGCCCAACGTGGACTCTTTGCTGTATAACCAAGCTCATCCTGTTGCGCATAGCGATCCACCTTAATAACAATACCGTCAATTTCATAGGCTAAATTCGGACGGCTTTCAGTCCACTTTTCGATAAAGGCTAGTACTTCTTCAATCGTTGAGCAGCGTTGACGCTCTTTGTTTGATGGGAAGCCTAGTCCCTCTAAATAATCGAGCATCTCTGCATGACCGTCAATACCATATGCCTCGCCATCTCCTCCAATTGCATAAATAAAGGTTGATAGCTGACGACTCGCTGCTATTTTAGGATCTAACTGGCGTAAAGAACCAGCAGCCGCATTTCTCGGATTAGCAAATAATTCTTCTCCATTTTCAGTACGAAGGGTATTCAATTTGTCAAATGATTTTTTAGGCATATACGCCTCGCCACGTACTTCAATTGTAAGTGGTTCCTTCAATCGAAGAGGTATTGCTCGAATCGTTTTTAAATTTGCTGTAATATCTTCCCCTACAACACCGTCTCCTCGCGTTGCTCCTTGTACAAAAACACCATTTTCGTATTTTAATGAAATGGCAAGACCATCAATTTTCAACTCACAAACATAGGAAAAGTTATCACCGATTGCTTGACGTACTTTACGGTCAAATTCACGTAAGTCTTCTTCATTAAAAGCGTTTGATAGACTTAGCATCGGATAATCATGAGTCACTTTCTTAAAGCCTTCTACCACTGCTCCGCCAACACGCTGCGTAGGTGAATCTGGGTAAATAAGCGACGGATTCGCTTCCTCTAATGCAATAAGCTCATGTAATAATTGGTCATAAACACTATCTGCTACGACAGGTTTATCCAACACGTAATAGGCATGACCGTATTCGTGTAATAATTTATTTAACTCCACAACGCGCTGTTCAATTTCGTTCATTTAAGTTCCTCCGCTTACCCTTTTTCAATAGGTGCAAATTGTGCTAGTAATCGCTTAATACCAATAGGTTGTGGAAAGGCAATATCTAGCTCTGTACTATCACCCTCACCTTTTACACTAACAACCATACCTGTTCCCCATTTTTTATGGATCGCTTTGTCTCCAGCCTTCCAGCCAAATTGGTCACCACCTGTTGTTTGTAAACGAGCAGTTGCATGCTGTGTTTTCTGAACCGCTCCAAGTGTACGTTTTTGATAGCCACTTGTAGAACGATTACTTGAGGCAAACGGAACCTCAGGCTTCGAACCACCTTTGGATATTGATTCTGTAATATCTTCTGAAATTTCACCTAAGAAACGAGAAACATTATTATAGCTAGAACGACCAAAAATCGTACGGCTTTGTGCACTCGTTAAATATAAACGTTCCTCGGCCCGCGTCACGCCGACATACATCAATCGTCTTTCTTCTTCCATTTCATCCATATCATCAAGTGAACGAGAATGTGGGAAAATATTTTCCTCCATTCCAATGATAAAGACGATAGGGAATTCTAAGCCCTTTGCAGCATGCATCGTCATCAAAATAATGTTGCCCTTTGATGTGTCATCTTTATCAAGTGCATCAATATCTGCAATTAGCGCTAAATCTGTTAAAAAGGCAATTAAGCTTTTATCTTCACTGCGCTCTTCAAAAGCCTTTGTTACTGATAAAAACTCTTCAATATTTTCTAAGCGGCTTTCTGCTTCAATCGTCTTTTCATTTTGTAGCATTGCTCGATAACCAGATTTGTCAATGACCTGCTCTACAATTTCTGTCACCGATAAATATTCTTGCATCTCTGTAAAGCCTTTAATCATTGCATAAAATTGCTCAGCTGAATTAGCAGCCTTCCCTGAAAGACCCATGAATACAAGATCATTCATAGCATCAAAAATAGAGCGCTCCTGTTCAATCGCATAGCGCGCCATTTTTTCAAAGGAAGTTGCACCGATACTACGCTTTGGCTCATTAATAATACGTGCGAGTGATAAATCATCATCATTATTGGCAATAAGGCGCAAGTAGGCAAGTAAATCCTTAATCTCTTTACGATCATAGAACTTAGTACCACCAACTATTTGATAAGCCATATTGGACTTAACGAGCACTTCCTCCATCACACGGGACTGAGCATTTGTACGATATAATATCGCAAAGTCATCAAATGAACGATTATCTTTTTGAATAAGCTGTTGGATTGTTTGTACAACGAATTGCGCTTCCTCTTGCTCGTTATAAGCTTTGTACAACACGATTTTTTCACCTTCTGCATTTTCTGTACGCAGTTCTTTTGGATAACGTGTTGTATTATTTTGAATGACGTCGTTTGCCGCTTGTAGGATGCGTTGTGTTGAACGATAATTTTGCTCAAGCATAATGGCCTTAGCATTTGGATAATCCTTTTCGAATGAAAGAATATTGCCAATATCTGCACCACGCCAACGATAAATCGATTGGTCGGAATCCCCTACAACACAAATATTTTTAAATTTCTTGGCAAGCAACTGAACGAGTAAATATTGAGATTTATTTGTATCTTGATATTCATCTACATGAATATATTGGAATTTATTTTGATAGTATTCAAGCACTTCTGGTACACGATTGAATAATGTAATAGTTGTCATAATTAAATCATCAAAATCGAGTGACTGATTGCGGCGTAGTCTTTTTTCATAACCTTTATAAACACGGGCAATCGTTTTTTCGTAAGGATTATTTTCATTGATTTGACCTGCATAATCGTCCGCAGTTTTACATTCGTTTTTTGCTGAACTAATCGCATTTAAAATCGCACGAGGTTCAAAACGCTTCGTATCAATATTTTCATCCTTCATAACATTTTTAATAACTGATAGCTGATCAGTAGAATCTAAAATTGAAAAGTTACGTGATATCCCAAGCTGATCAATATTGCGTCGCAAAATACGCACACACATTGAGTGGAATGTCGATACCCACATACTTTCGCCAGTTCCGTTACCTAGTATGCCATCTATACGCTCACGCATTTCACGTGCAGCTTTATTTGTAAATGTGATAGCTAAAATCTTTGATGGGTATACTTCTTTTTCGATTACTAAGTATGCTATACGATGTGTCAATACACGTGTCTTCCCTGATCCAGCACCCGCCATAATGAGAAGCGGTCCCTCAGTTGTTTTAACCGCATTTTCCTGCTCAGGGTTCATACCTGCTAATAAGTTTTTCGTTAACTGCTCCATTTCGCACCGCCTTACAAACGTTTGTTCTTAAATTATATCGTATTTTTTACAGCCTTAACAGTCGCAAGTGCAGCTTTTAAATCTTCGTATATAATATTACCAACTACTACTGTATCTGCATATTTTGCCATTTCTGCTGCTTGCTGAGCAGATGTAATGCCGCCACCGTAAAACAGTCGCGTATTTTTCAGTTCATTTTTCACAGCACTTACAACCTCAATATCGCCATAAGTACCGCTATACTCTACATAAAATACAGGTAGTCTAAAGAAATTTTCAGCCATACGTGCGAAAGCAACAACATCATCAATGGATAAATCCGTTTTCGCATTCGTTACTTCAGCTACTTTACAATTCGGGTTTAAAATACAATAGCCTTCAGCGACTAATTCATCCCATATCATAATATCTCCATATTCTTTAATTGCTTCATGGTGTAAATTTTTAATCCACTTTGGATCATCACTATTCAACACGGTTGGAATGAAATAATAGTCATAGCCTGGTGTTACTGAATCAATCGCAGAAATTTCAAGCGCTATTGGCACTTCAAAGCGTCTTACACGAACAAGTAAATCTAATACACCATCTAAAGTTACACCGTCTGTTCCGCCAACTATAATAACATCTGTACCTGATTCACAAATTTTTTCTAGTGCCTCATCTGAAATATCTTTAGCTGGGTCTAGCTTGAACACATGTCTCCATTCTAAATAATCCATCTATTTTACCACCTATCATTTTCAATCTATTCGTTTACAAGTATAGCTTATGACTGTCTACAAAAAAATGAAAAAGACTGGGTAATAACTCTACCCAGCCCTTTTACCTACTATTCTTTTGGTGCTTGAAACGGCTTTTCATCTGGATACAAACGACCTAACATTTCATCATATGTATCATTCCCGTAATCAAAGCAACGACGTACACGTGAAATAGTTGCTGTACTTGCACCTGTTTCCTTCTTAATAGATTCGTAGGTTTTCTTTAAACGTAGTAAATGCGCGACCTCAAAGCGTTGTGCCAGCGATTGAATTTCACTAATCGTACATAAATCATCAAAAAATTTATAACATTCTTCGATGTCTTTCAACTCTAACACTGCTTTAAATAATTGATCTGTTTGATGCCCTCGAATTTTTTCGATTTGCATGCAATCTTCCTCCCTTTAAGGCTGCGTTTTCACCATTGCTTGTAACCCTGGTGAAATTGGTACGAAATTTACCCAAGACTTCCCTGGTACTAGCTTCACAAGCTCCCCAGACTCTTCTACAGCCATTGGTATTCCATCAATATTAGCCCATTTGACTTCTCTCATATAGCCATTTTGAAATACATACGCATTTCCACCAGAAGTTAAATCAATTTCTTGGCGCCCCTCATTATCAATCGTTCGATGTTTCATTTCAAAAAATAGCACATTTGAAAATGATAATGTGTCGCCTGTTAACATATCCTTTGTGTCAACGCCAGCCGATTGTCGTCCATAACGATTACTTTGCTTATCATACAAATACGAATTATGGAAATACTCACTATTTCCGTAGTAAATGTCAACTCGACTTGTTTCATTGCCTATTTTACCACGTTCATCGGGTTCATAAAAAGCCTCATGTACTTTTTCATGGTAACTCATTGAAGCGCCCACTTTTTTCGCTCCATTTAATATACTTTCAGACGTAATATACGAGTTGTGTGGAGCAACACGGTCTTTTGAACGTTTAAAAAGTGTGCCATCATAATCCATACCATTTATATTGTCGACTACATTATTAGTAAGCATCGATTTTGCCTCTGGGCTATAACCATGTGCTACGTAAAATGCACCATAGCCTTTCGCAAGATCCACAAAATAAGATCGAGCACTACGAACAGGTCCTACATTTTCTGGCAGTTCACTTTGATAAACTGCTAATAAACGTGTAACATTGCCTTCTGCTAGCATTTCATAAATAATATCTGCCGCTTCTATTCCTGATTGTGGACGTGCTTTCGGGTGATTATTAACTGTAACAATAATTGGACGCTGCGTAATTTCTTCCTTCACAGCTTCACCTGTTAACGGAGCAACAAACGCTCCTTCTTTAACTGGCTCTTCAATAGCAGTTCCATCGTCAACTTTGCTCGTATCATCTTTCTTTACTTCTGACGAATCTTTTGAACATCCTCCTATCAGTAAGGTGCTAAAAGCCATTGCGATAAATAGTTTCTTCGATTTGAACACAAGCATTACTCTCCTTTTATCAATTACATCTACCATAGGGAAACTTCAATTAACGCATCACTGCTGGTAATAATAACTTATTCTTCATAACATCAAAAATCCCTTTTGGCGTAATACGGATATATGGTAAATGTGTCGATTGTAAGAATAGTAAAGAGTAAACTGCGTCTCCTAAGTGGTAACCACGTTCCGCTAATGCTTGTTTTAAGAACTTCTCTTTTTCTGCTAGCTCCTTCACATCTCCATCATATAAAAGACCGCCAATTGTTAAAGGAACAGCAGCAATTACCTCGCCTTTTTCAACAAGGACAATACCACCACGCATTGCCTTCATTTCCTCAAAGGCTTTAATCATATCGTCTTTATTTTTTCCGATCAGTAAAATATCGCCTGTATTCGAATAAGATGAGGCAAACCCTTGAACACTAGTAGCAAAACCTTTAATCATCGTGTTAACATGCCAATTACCGTCTCTATTCATAAGCATTAAATAACATTCATCATGATCTGCAAGCTGCCCTTCTCTAGTAATGAATGAGTTATATGGTTTCGTAATAACATCATTGACTAACTCAATTCCAAACGGCATCGAGAATTGAAAATCATGAGACGTTAATGAAAAATCTAAGTCAAATGCAGGTAACGCTGAATAATCTATTGTCGCAAGTTTCTGCACTTGTTCACCATCACGTTTTAACCATACACCCTTCGATAATACACTTTCAGGAACTGGGTGCCATTCGTCTTGTAAAATATTTAGGGAAGCAAATCGACCCGTTGCGATAAAGCCATGTAAGTTGGACATATTATAATAGCGTGCAACATTATAAGAAGCCATTTGATAAGCATCTATCGGTGCTACACCTGCATCTAAAGCTACTTGAATACATTTATCCATTACACCATCCTCATGGAAAGAAGGTGGTGAGCCATCTGTTGTCATCATTAAATGATCAAAAATAGGTAGCTCTTTTTCAACTATTCCCTTTAATAAATCAGGGAGGTCTGGACGAATTGAAGAATGACGTAGCGTTACAGCATATCCTTGCATAATACGTCGCTCTACTTCTTCCACTGTCATAGCTTCATGATCACCATCTGCACCAAGTAGCTTCATTCGTGCTAAAGTTCGTTCTGATGCTCCAGGGAAATGCCCTTCTATTTTTTTCCCGTAGCCCTTAGCCATTTGCATACGATAGAGCATTTGGTCATCCCCATGTAACAACCTTGGCCAGCCCGTTAATTCTCCTCCAAGTAAAACATCATCACGTTCTAACCATTCTAAAATGGACGTATTAGAAAAAATCTCTTCCTCCTGTTCCATTTCAGTTTGCGAATCAAAACGAGTCCACCAATAAAATGAAAACGGTAGCTTTTTCAAATCATCTAGTATTGAAAACGCTTTCTTATTTTCTAAAGATAAAACGAAGCTTAAATTATCTGAAATAAAAGTTGTAGTTCCTAGCTGACCACAAAAATCAGCAAAGGATTGCGGATGGTATAACTGGAACGGATGAACATGTGGCTCAATATATCCCGGTACAATTGTTTTATTCGTACAATCAACCACTTCTGTCCCTTCTAATAACGGAGGCATTCTATCACCAGCATAGACAATACGATCTCCTAAAATCCAAATGTTCCCTACTATCCATTGTTTGAGCATGCTATGTAAATAACGTGCATTTGTTAATACAATATCCGGTGCTTTTTTTCCATCAATTACTGCTAATTGCTGACGTAATTCTGTAATTTTCCATACTGGATCCATTCTATTCGCCCCTTCCTAAATTACGTAAAATTTCATTGTGTAAATCCTACGCGAAATCACATACTACTACTGCATAAACGCAATTTTTTATGAAATTAATGCTTTATGCAATCATCTTGTTTCAATCGTAACACAGCACTTTCATAAAACAAAGTGCACCCCGCTTTATTTTTCCCACAATGACTAAAGGAGGAAATAATTATGATGCAAGAATCGAATTTAAGCGAAAAAAATGCCTTTTGTCGCTTTGCCATGGGGGCAGGTTTAACGGCATTCGGTATCGCTAAAGTCTCAAGAAATCCTGAATGTACGAAAGGTCGATTGATGATTGCATTTGGTGCCTTGAAAATGGCTGAAGGTATCTTTAAGTATTGCCCAACCAAAGCTTTACTGGGCTCTAGTCTGGAGAGTACTATGAGCAACAACAATAGCACCAGCAACTCTTCTATGCAAAGTATGTTCAGCGGCCAAAATTCTATGTCATCTGAACAAATCGATAAACTCATGAAGGATTTCTCCTCTGCTATATCTGGAAATACGTCAGGATCAAACGCAACTGCATCAAAGCAATCTGACTCCAGCACTTCAAATCAACATTCCTCAGAAAGTAAAAATTCTACAACTAAAGCACAAAATCCTTCTTAGTCAAAGGAGCCGTCTCAACTGTATTGTTGAGACGGCTCTCATCCTTTTCATTCATACGTTTGAAAACAATAAGAAGTTTCACAGCATGATTTAAATATTTAATTATAGTGACCATCATCATAGCGAGGGGTTGATTTCCGTTCCGGCTGGGCGCTTTGTTGCTGCCGCTTCGCTTTCGCACAGAGCAGAGCTTCCTGGGGGCGTTCGATGAGCCGCTTCGCTTCGCTGCAGGGTCTCGGGCCAACACGAAGTTGGTCACGAAGGCGTTATCACAGGACGTGATGCTTTTAGCCTTCGTTCCTCTATCGCTGATCCCCGAGGAGTCGCCCAGCCTCCACTACAATCAACTATTTGCATAGCATACGTTTTAACAAAGTGTCATCTCTAAATTAAGATATGGACCAAAAAATCACGTATCACATATTACCACAACGAGTTATTTCCGTTCCTACTAGGAGCTTTCCTTGGGCTTCAAGGCAACAGATGTTGTTGGTGAGACAGCAAAGCGTCAGAACAGGACTTGATGCTTTTAGCTCTCGCTCCTTTAATCGCTTTGCTCCAAAGACTCATCTGTGACACTCCAATCAACTTATATACCTAGCATATATTTTAACAATTGTCGTCTATAACTTTTATCATTTAATCAGTCACTACTTAAACGTACGCCAGCCGATATCTTTGCGATAGAAGAAATTGTCCCATTTTTCAGTTGCAATGCCAGCGTATACTTTTTCTTGTGCTTCTTGTAAAGTAGATGCTTTTGCTCCAACTAATAAAACTCGGCCACCATTACCAACAAAGTTCTCATCTACAAGCTTTGTGCCTGCATGGAATACCGCGTGTGAAGCTGAAAGAGCCTCTAGGTTAGGTAATGCATTTCCTTTTTCAACCTCCCCTGGATAGCCTTCAGCGGCGATTACTACACCTAGCATTGCTTCTTCAGACCATTGCAAATCAAATGGCTTTTCATCCATCAATGCAGTCATAAATGCGCCAAAATCGGATGCCATACGTGGTAAAACTACTTGCGTTTCAGGATCTCCAAAGCGTGCATTAAACTCAATCACTTTTGGACCATTTTTCGTTAATATCAAACCTGCATATAAAATTCCGGTAAACGATACACCATCTGCCTCCATACCTTTCACGGTCGGTTCAACTATCGTTTTATATGCATCATCCACTACTTCTTGAGAGATTTGAGGTACTGGCGAATAAGCTCCCATACCCCCTGTATTTGGTCCTTGATCGCCGTCATAAGCACGTTTATGGTCTTGAGCAATCACCATTGGATAAATCTGGCCTTTATGGACAAAGGACATAAAGGAGAATTCTTCCCCGTCTAGGAATTCTTCAATGACAACTCGAGAAGAGGACTCACCAAAACGTTGGTTCCCAATCATATCCTCTACAGCTTCAATTGCTTCATCTTCGGTCATTGCTACAACTACACCTTTACCAGCTGCCAAGCCGTCTGCTTTGATAACGATTGGTGCACCTTGCTCTTTAATATATGTAATAGCCTTCGCAGCTTCAGTAAACGTTTCATGGGCAGCAGTTGGGATATTGTATTTATTCATCATTTCTTTCGCATATGATTTACTGCTCTCGATTTGTGCAGCTGCCTTTGTTGGACCAAATACTCGTAAACCAATAGCAGTAAAGAAATCCACTATGCCTTCCGCAAGTGGTTGCTCAGGTCCTACAAAGGTTAAATCTACTGCATTTTCCTTTGCAAATTGTGCAAGACCTGCAAAATCCATAGTATCAATAGCAACGATTTCTGCATCGCTTTTCATGCCATCATTACCAGGTGCTACAAATACTTTATTAACAGATGGTGACATACTAAATTGTTTGGCGATAGCATGCTCTCGACCGCCGCTTCCAATGACCATTACTTTCATTTTAGGGAATCCTCCTCTTTGTGCGTAAAACCGAGATGTTGCCCATCTCGGTCTAGTTTTCGAATATTTTAGTGCTTGAAATGACGTACGCCAGTGAATACCATCGCAATGCCGTATTCATTTGCTTTATCGATTGAATCCTGATCTTTGATAGAGCCACCAGGTTGAATAATGGCTGTAATACCAGCCGCTGCAGCTGCTTCAACAGTATCGCTCATTGGGAAGAATGCATCTGAAGCTAGTGCTGCACCTTTTGCTTTTTCGCCTGCTTGCTCAAATGCGATTTTAGCTGCGCCAACACGGTTCATTTGACCAGCACCAACGCCAAGTGTCATTTGAGAATCTGTAACGACGATTGCATTAGATTTAACGTGCTTCACAACTGCCCAGCCAAGCTGTAATGCTTCCCATTCTTGTGCTGTCGGTTCACGGTCTGTAACAACTTTAATATCTGCATTAGAAAAGCCGTGGCGATCTGGTTCTTGTACAAGAAGACCACCTTCAACTGATACAACATTGAATTTGTCTTGTTTTGCTTGCTCAAAAGGAATTGTTAATAAGCGAATATTTTTCTTCTTCGTTAAAATATCAAGTGCTCCTTGAGAGAAAGCAGGTGCAATGATAATTTCTAAAAAGATATGGCTTAATTTTTCAGCAGTTGCTGCGTCTACTTCCATATTTAAAGCAATAATACCACCGAAAATAGATGTTGGATCTGCTTCATACGCTTTATCAAACGCTTCTTCTAATGTTGCGCCCGTTCCAACACCACAAGGGTTCATGTGCTTTACAGCTACTGCTGCAGGCATTTTAAACTCTTTGACAATTTGCAATGCGGCATTCCCGTCTTGAATATTGTTGTATGATAATTCTTTACCATGTAATTGCGTAGCATAAGCTAATGAAAAATCTGAGCCTAGTCGCTTTTGATAGAATGCTGCTTTTTGATGAGGATTTTCACCATAGCGTAAGTTTTGTTTTAATTCATATGTCATTGTTAAGCTCTCTGGGAACTCTTCTTCTGTTAAGTAGTTTGATATATATGAATCATAAGCGGCTGTGTGACGGAAAACTTTTGCAGCTAACTTACGACGTGTTTCAATTGTCGTTGTACCATTAGCTTTAAGCTCCTCTAATACGTTCGCATAGTCATTGCTATCCACAATTACTGTTACGTATTGATGGTTTTTTGCTGCAGAACGTAACATTGTTGGACCACCAATATCAATATTTTCGATAGCGTCATCCCATGTTACATTAGGCTTTGAAATTGTTTCAACAAACGGGTAAAGATTGACACAAACAATCTCAATTGGCTCAATTCCATGCTCATTCATTTGTGCTTGATGAGAAGCATCGTCAAACTTTCCTAATAGTCCACCGTGAATCATTGGATTTAAAGTTTTTACACGACCATCTAAAATTTCAGGGAATTTAGTTACTTCATCTACTGCTGTTACGGCAACATTATTGTCTTGTAACATTTTTTTCGTACCACCAGTTGATAAAATTTCATAACCTAACGCTACTAGTTCCTTTGCAAATTCTAAAATACCATCTTTATTGGAAACACTGATTAATGCACGTTTTGTCACAACAATATCCTCCTAATTTTTAGGTTCATCACCAAAACGTGTGGTTGATTTCTGTTCCGGCTGGGCGCTTTGTTGCTGCCGCTTCGCTTTCGCACAGAAAACATTTGTAGCTGACGCTTCGCTTTCGCTACAGAAAACATTTGTTGCTGACGCTTCACTTTCGCTACAGAGCAAAACTTCCTGGGGGCGTCCGATGAGCCGCTTGGGGCAACAGGATGTTTTTTGTGCGAAAGCGTAGTGTAACGTAGCGACGAAGGCGTTATCACAGGGCGTGATGCTTTTAGCCTTCGTTCCCCTATTTGCTCGCTCCAGGGTCTCGGGCCAACAGATGTCTTTTGCGCGAAAGCGTAGTGCCAACGAAGCGGCAGCAGCACGATGTTGGTCACGAATTCGTTATCACAGGATGTGATACTTTTAGCCTTCGTTCCTCTATCGCTAATCCCCAAGGAGTCGTCCAGCCTCCACTCCCATCAACTTATTTACATAGTAGACGTTTTAACAAAAGTCACCCACAACTTTTGGTGATAAACCAATTTTTATCGTGTTTGCCACGAATATGTCTTGCTATTATTGTTAGAGTAGAGTTGGCTGTATTGTTCCAGAAGACCAAACTCCTCACCACTGAATTACTTTAATAATTGCTGTAAAGCTTTTGTATAAAGTTCATGCTCTTCCTTATGAATGGCCGTTTCTGTTGCCTCACGATCACCTTCAACAACTTGAACTGCCGATTGAGCAATAATAGGTCCTGTGTCCATACCTTCATCTACAAAATGGACGGTTACACCTGTTATTTTGACTCCGTGTTCCATTGCTTGACCAATGGCATCCTTACCAGGGAAAGCCGGTAATAGTGAAGGGTGAATATTCACGATGCGCTGTGGGTATGCAGTTAGTAATACTTCACTAATTAAGCGCATATAACCTGCAAGCACAATCCATTCTACATGACATTTATGGAGTGCCTCGATAATAGCAGTCTCATAATCTGCTTTTGAAGAAAACTCTTTCGGACTTAAAGCTAGCACCGGAATACTATAGTTCTCAGCACGTGTCACTACAAATGCACTAGGCTTGTCTGTGACAACAAGTTCGATCTTTGCATGTAGTTCACCACGTTCAATTGCCTCTTGAATAGCTTGAAAGTTACTGCCGCTACCTGAAGCAAAAACGGCAATTTTAGTTGGTGCAGTCATTACACTAAACTCCCATCATGTGAGCCATTGAATACAACACCCTCGCCTTTCACAACGCGACCGATTTTGTATGCTTTTTCACCATTTGCTTCTACTGTAGCAAGTACTTTATCTACTTCATCTGCAGGTACAGCTAACACGAAGCCAATCCCCATGTTAAAGACATTATATAAATCCTTGTCCTCTAACTGGCCTTTTTCTTTTAAAAACTCAAAAATACGTAAGACAGGCCAAGAACCTAAGTTAATTTCAGTTGCTAAACCTTCTGGCATCATACGTGGTAGGTTTTCATAAAAACCACCGCCAGTTACATGGGCACAGCCATGAACGTCTGCTGCTTTTAAAGCTGCAAGTACAGGTCTTGCATATAATTTTGTTGGCACTAACAAGGCTTCCCCTATAGGACCAAGATTTTCGTAGCCTTCCACAATCGAATCAACAGCGTAATGATTATCTGCAAAAACAATTTTTCGTACTAATGAGTAACCGTTTGAATGCACCCCACTTGAAGCAATACCAACAAGCACGTCACCCTCTACGATTTTCTCACCTGTTACGATGGCTGATTTTTCACAAGCTCCTACCGCAAAACCAGCTAAATCATACTCATCTTCTTCGTAAAGACCTGGCATTTCTGCAGTTTCTCCACCGATTAATGCCGCACCGGATTGCACACAGCCATCTGCAACGCCCTTTACGATTTGCTCAATTTTCGCTGGCTCTGCCTTGCCAAGGGCTACATAATCTAAAAAATACAATGGTTCAGCCCCTTGCGCTACGATATCATTGACACACATCGCTACACAGTCCACACCAATCGTGTCGTGCTTGCCCACCATAAACGCTAGCTTTAGTTTTGTCCCAACGCCATCTGTACCTGAAATAAGAACAGGTTCCTTAAGATTTAGTTCTGACAAGTCAAACATACCGCCAAAACCACCAAACGTGCCCATCACACCTAGACGGTTTGTTCGTTCAACGTGAGACTTCATTCGTTTTACGGCTTCGTAGCCTGCTTCTATATTTACACCTGCTTGTTCATATGCTTTTGACACGCAGAGTTCCTCCTTATCATCCAAATCGCCTTGGCACATCTGAATCTAGATTTATCATTTATAGCTAGACGTGTTTAGATGTTTTTCTTAACGTAATAGTTCTTTTTCATGTGGTAAGATTGTATCTGGGAAAATTTCTGTAGGATATTTACCTGTAAAGCACGCTAGGCATAATCCACGGTTTTCATCTTCATATGGTCTTGCAATCGTCTCCACCATACCTTCAACGGAAAGGAATGTTAGGGAATCGGCTCCTATAGCATCCCGGATTGCATCTACATTGTGGCTAGATGCAATCAATTCTTCATGTGTGGAAGTATCAATACCGTAATAGCAAGGATCCGTCATCGGTGGTGAAGAAATGACAACATGTACTTCTGCCGCCCCTGCATCTTTTAACATTTTTACAATACGTCTTGAAGTTGTACCGCGAACGATTGAATCGTCCACCATCACTACACGTTTATCCTTTACGACTTGAACAACAGGAGAAAGCTTCATTTTCACACCGCGTTCACGTAATTCCTGTGTTGGTTGGATAAATGTACGACCTACATAACGATTTTTAATAAGACCTAGCTCATACGGAATGCCACTTTCCTCTGCAAAGCCGATTGCTGCTGAAATACTTGAATCAGGGACACCTGTTACAACATCCGCTCCAATATGTGCACATTCTCGAGCAAGCTGTTTGCCCATACGTTTACGCGCCATGTGGACGTTAATACCATCAATATCAGAATCGGGACGTGCTAAATAAACGTACTCCATCGCGCACATTGCACGTTTATCCATATCTACAAAACGATCAGATTTTACACCCTCATCGTTAATAATTAATAACTCACCAGGTTCAACAGATCGAACAAATTCTGCACCTATTAAATCAAATGCACAAGTTTCAGAAGCTACAACCCAGCCATCTCCTAGCTTCCCAAGAGATAATGGACGTAAACCATGTGGATCACGTGCAACAAGCATTTCATCTTTAGTCATAATTAAGACCGAATACGCGCCCTTTAATAAAGATAGGGCATTTTTCACCTTCGCACGGAATGGTGAATGCGAGCTTTTCTTAATAAGATGTGCTAGCACTTCAGTATCGGAGCTGGAATGGAAAATACTACCTTGACGCTCTAAATACTGTTTTAAGTGCGTGGCATTGACTAAATTACCGTTATGAGCAATTGAAAGGCTACCAGTTGAGGAGTGAAATAATAACGGCTGTACATTTTCAATACCGCCCCCTCCAGCAGTCGTATAACGGACATGGGCAATTGCTGCTTTTCCGTCCACTGCCTTTAATTTCTCTTCGTTGAAAACATCATTAACTAGTCCTTCGCCTTTCACCGCGCGAAGATGCTGACCGTCAGAAACTACGATCCCAGCGCCTTCTTGGCCACGGTGTTGAAGAGCATGAAGCCCGTAATAACTAAGGTGTGCTGGATTTGAGTTACCCCAAATACCAAACACCCCACATTCTTCGTTTAAGCCTCTGAGTTCAGCAAGCATGGGATTGCTCCTTTCCAATTAGAACGGAATTCCTCCACTGTACCTTCTACAAGCACACCGTTGTCACCGTCGATTTTAACAAGCGCATCGTTTGTTACAACACCGATTTTCATTGCGTCTTTTACAATTTCTACAAATGCAGCTACATTTTCTTCTTTCACTGTTACAACAAAACGAGATTGTGTTTCACTGAATAATGCTGTTGTAGCAGAGCCTGTTAATGTTACATCAAGACCTAAGCCATGTGCGCCAAATGTTGTTTCAGCAAGCGCTACTGCAAGACCGCCTTCTGCTACATCATGTGCAGATTGTACGATTCCTGCTTTAATCGCTTTAAGCAATGCTTCTTGACGTGCGGCTTCAATTTGTAGGTCAATTGCTGGTGCTTTCCCTGAAATAACCCCATTATTTAATAGTTTTTGAAGCTCCGAACCACCGAACTCAGTTTTTGTATCGCCGATCACAAATACTACATCACCAGCAACCTTTACTTCTTGAGTTGTCACATGTGCTAAATCTTCAATTAGTCCAACCATACCGATTGTTGGTGTTGGGTAAACCGCTTCGCCAGAACGCTCGTTATAAAGAGAGACGTTACCGCCGATTACTGGTGAATTCAATGCTGTACAAGCCGCTGAAATACCATCAGCTGATTTTTCAATTTGCCAGAAGATTTCTGGTTTCTCAGGATTACCAAAGTTTAAGCAGTCAGTAATTGCTAATGGTGTACCACCAGTTGCCACGATATTACGAGCTGCCTCTGCTACAGCAATGGCACCGCCTACCTCTGGATCTAGGAAAATATAACGAGAGTTACAGTCAGTAGTCATCGCTAATCCTTTGTTCGTACCGCGAACGCGGATCACGGCTGCATCAGAACCTGGTGCAACGACTGTTGATGTACGAACTTGATAATCATATTGATCGTAAACCCACTCTTTTGAAGCAACTGTTGGTGCTTTTAAAAGTGCATTTAATGTTTCTTTGTAATCTGTTACCACTGGTTCTGTGTTTTCCATCGCTTGGAACTCAGCATAGTAAGCAGGCTCTGCAAATGGTTTATGATAAACTGGTGCATCTTCTGCAAGTGCATCAGCAGATACTTCAGCTACAACTTCGCCATTATGTAATAGGCGTAGCATTTTATCATCCGTCACGCGACCAATTGCCACAGCATCTAAGTCATATTTATCGAAAATCGCTTTAATTTCATCTTCGCGACCTTTTTTCACAACAAGTAGCATACGCTCCTGAGATTCAGATAGCATCATTTCATATGCTGTCATGCCTGTCTCACGTTGAGGTACTAAGTCTAAGTTCATTTCTACACCAGAGCCAGCCTTAGAAGCCATTTCTGCTGATGAAGACGTAAGACCAGCAGCACCCATATCTTGAATACCTACTAGCGCGTCAGATTTTACAACTTCTAAACATGCTTCAAGTAAAAGTTTCTCCATAAATGGATCACCTACTTGAACTGCTGGACGTTGGTTCTCAGATTCTTCTGTTAACTCTTCAGATGCAAATGTTGCACCATGGATACCGTCACGGCCTGTTTTAGCGCCCACATACATAACTGTATTCCCTACACCAGCCGCGATTCCACGTTGAATATCTTTGTGGTCGATTAAACCTACACACATTGCATTCACTAGTGGGTTGCCTTCATAGCAAGGATCGAATTGAATTTCGCCACCGACTGTAGGAATCCCGATACAGTTACCGTAACCTGCGATACCAGCAACTACTTCTTCAAATAAATATTTACCACGTGCTGATTTTAATTCGCCAAAGCGTAGTGAGTTTAGCATCGCAATTGGACGTGCACCCATTGAGAAAACGTCACGGATAATACCACCAACTCCTGTAGCAGCACCTTGATAAGGCTCAATTGCTGATGGGTGGTTATGTGATTCCATTTTAAATACAACTGCTTGTTCGTCGCCAATATCTACGATACCAGCACCTTCACCTGGACCTTGTAAAACTTGTGGACCCTTTGTAGGGAATTTACGTAACACTGGTTTTGAATTTTTGTATGAGCAGTGCTCAGACCACATTACGGAGAAAAGACCTGTCTCTGTCCAGTTTGGTAGACGTCCTAAAATACCTTCTACCATTGCAAATTCTTCGTCTGACATCCCCATACCAGCGTATAGCTTTTGCTCTTTAATTTGCTGTGCTGTTGGCTCAAACTTAGTTGTTGACATGATTTTCCCTCCACTGCTTCACAATTGATTTAAATACTGCCAGACCGTCTGCTCCGCCCACCAGTGCATCAACAGCTCGCTCTGGGTGAGGCATCATCCCTAGTACATTGCCACGCTCGTTTGTAATCCCTGCGATATCTTCTAAAGAACCGTTTGGATTTTCGCCTGAATATGTGAACACGATTTGATTGTTATCTTTTAATTGTTGTAAAGTTTCCTCGTCACAGTAGTAGTTACCTTCACCGTGAGCGATTGGAATATTGATTATTTGACCTAGCTCATATTGGTTTGTGAATAATGTATTATTGTTTTCAACTTTAAGCGGGATTGTACGGCACATGAATTTCAAATTTTTATTACGAAGTAATGCGCCTGGTAATAAGCCTGCTTCAGTTAAGATTTGGAAGCCATTACATACTCCCAATACCGGCTTACCAGCATCTGCTGCCTTCTTAACCTCTGCCATAATATTAGATTGGTTGGCCATCGCACCACAGCGAAGATAGTCCCCGTACGAGAAGCCTCCCGGTACTAAAATGCCATCAAAGCCACTTAAATCTGTTGCTGTATGCCATACATATTCTACTTCTTCACCTAGCTCGTCTTTAATCGCATGATACATATCGATATCACAGTTTGACCCAGGGAAAACGAGTACTGCGAATTTCATGATTAGTTAGCCTCCTCGACTTCGTAGCGATAGTCTTCGATTACAACGTTAGTTAAAACCTTTTCACACATTTCTTTTACTAGAGTATCAATATCACGTTCTGTATCTTTAATTGCTAGTTCAAGATATTTACCGATTCGTAAATCTTCTACTTCAGCGTAACCCATTTTCACTAAAGAACCTTGTACAGCTGAACCTTGTGGATCAAGAATGCTCTCACGTAATGTCACGTAAATTTTAACTTTTTTCATTGTTATTTGCCTCCGAGTCTAGAAAGTATAATAGTATAAACTTCAGTTAAATTACCAAGGTCTCTACGAAAGACATCTTTGTCTAACTTTTGCTTTGTAGTTGCATCCCAAAGTCTGCATGTATCTGGTGATATTTCATCTGCCAATAGTACATTTCCGTCATTGTCACGTCCGAACTCTAATTTAAAGTCAATTAATGTAACGTTGACATCTGCAAAAATAGGCTGTAAAACTTTGTTCACTACAAGTGCACCATCATAAATGGCTATCACTTCCTCAGGTGTTGCAAGATCAAGTACGTCAATATGCTCCGTTGTAATGAGCGGATCGCCTAGCTCATCGTCTTTATAATAAAATTCAACGATTGGGCGTTTTAATGGTGTACCTTCCTCAAAGCCAAGACGTTTCGCTAAGCTACCCGCCGCTATATTGCGAACTACGACTTCAATTGGAATAATATCTACCTTTTTTACAAGCTGCTGCGTATCAGATAATTGTTTTACGAAATGTGACGCAATTCCGTTTGCTTGTAATTTTTCGAAAATTAAAGATGTAATGCGATTATTTAATACGCCTTTGCCTTCAATTTCTTCTTTTTTCTCACCATTAAACGCTGTTGCACTATCCTTGTATTCAACGAGTAACACATTAGGCTCCTCTGTTGTGTACAATTTTTTTGCTTTACCTTCATACAAAAGTTGACCTTTAGTCATTTCGTTACTCCCCCTGATATTATGAAATACACGCGTATTGTTCAGAATTGAAACGTACGTATACGATTCAATTCTGTAACAACCGCAAGTGACTCTACTCAATCAATTTCGCCTTAGCGTAATTGTAGCTGTCGCTTTGCTTTCGCGCAGATAAACAAAGCGTCCGGATTTTGAATTGTGCTGGCACAATTCATTCTTTTCAATATCCGTGACATCCGCCGGAGGCTTAATCTTCATTCAGTTGCTGAATGAAGGTAAATTTTAGTTAAGTCCAAGACGTTCAAAAATCATATCTACATGTTGTAAATGGTAGTTGTAGTCGAAGCATTCATCTAGCTCTTCCTTCGTTAAATACGATGTAATTTTTTCACTTGCATCGACTAACGTACGGAACTGAACTTGCTCGTCCCATGCCTGCATCGCTAAAGGTTGTACTGTATCATACGCTTCCTCACGCACTAACCCTTTATCAATCAGTGCTAATAAGATACGTTGAGAATAAATTAGACCAAAAGTGCGACCCATATTACGTTTCATGTTTTCAGGGAATACTGTTAAGTTTTTCACTATGTTACCGAAGCGATTTAACATATAGTTAAGTGTAATCGTTGCATCCGGTAAAATAACGCGCTCTGCAGATGAATGTGAAATATCACGCTCATGCCATAATGCTACGTTTTCATAAGCCGTTACCATATAGCCACGCATTAAACGTGACATACCAACCATGTTTTCAGAACCGATTGGATTACGTTTATGAGGCATTGCTGACGAGCCTTTTTGACCTTTTGCAAATGCTTCCTCCACTTCACGCGTTTCTGATTTTTGCAAGCCGCGAATCTCTGTTGCAAATTTCTCAATTGATGTTGCGATTAATGCCAACGCACCTAAATATTGCGCATGACGATCGCGTTGTAATGTTTGAGTTGAAATAGGTGATGCTGCAAGGCCTAGTTTATCGCATACATATTGCTCAACTTTAGGATCGATATTGGCATATGTTCCAACTGCTCCAGACATTTTTCCTGTTTCAATTACTTTTGCTGCTGCTTCAAAGCGTTCTAGGTTACGCTTCATTTCTTCATACCATAAACCAAGTTTTAAACCGAAAGTTGTTGGCTCAGCATGAACACCATGTGTACGTCCCATCATAACCGTATGCTTATGCTCTTTCGCTTTTGCTGCAATAATATCAATGAAATTCACGATGTCTTTGCGTAAAATATCATTCGCTTGTTTAATTATATAAGAAAGGGCTGTATCAACTACGTCCGTAGAAGTTAAACCATAGTGCACCCATTTTCGCTCTTCACCAAGTGTCTCAGAAACGGCACGAGTAAATGCTACAACATCATGACGTGTTTCTTTCTCAATCTCTAAAATGCGATTAACATCAAATGAAGCATTTTCACGAATTTTAGCTACATCCTCTTTTGGGATGTCTCCGATTTCTGCCCAAGCCTCACATGCTAAAATTTCAACTTCTAACCAAGCTTGATATTTATTTTGTTCTGTCCAAATTGCGCCCATTTCGGGTCTTGTGTAACGTTCGATCATTGCGTTTCTCCTTCTATTCTGACCAAATGCCAGAACTCTCGATTTGTTGTAGTGTTTCTTCTAAGTTTTTTGTCATAATCGTTACGTGGCCCATCTTACGGTTTACCTTAGCTTCAGCTTTCCCATAAAGATGTATAGACCATTCAGGATATTTAGCAATTGAGTTACTAAGTGGCATGACATGCTGCCCTAAAACATTTACCATAATAGATGGTGCCCAAAGTTGTGGTTTACATAATGGCCAACCACAAACTGCACGTATATGCTGATGGAACTGTGAAACGTTACATGCTTCTATAGAATAGTGACCTGAATTATGAGGTCTTGGTGCTAATTCATTTATAACGATTCCACCATCTTCTAATACAAACATTTCTACAGCTAATGTCCCTACTAAATTTAGATAATCAGCAATTTTCAAGGCTTCTCGTTCTGCAGACAGTGATGTTTCCTCTTTTATACGAGCTGGTACGATCGTTTCATGTAAAATTTGATGAACATGAATATTTTCTCCAACTGGCTGACAATATGATTCACCATTCCCGTTTCTTTGAACAATGACAGACACCTCTTTAACGAAAGATACATATCCCTCAACAATACATTGTGAATGAGAGAAAAGCCCTTTTGCTAACGGTAGGTCTTCTGTAGATTTTAAAAGCTGCTGCCCCTTGCCATCATAGCCACCTCTTGCTGTTTTGACTATACAAGGATAACTAATCCTATCAATATTGGCTAGTAATTCTTCATATGTATTTACCACCAAATAAGGGGCTACTGGACAACCCGCGTTCACTATCGCTTCTTTCTCTGTCACACGGTCTTGTGTGATGCGTACTAGCTCTGCTCCTTGTGGGACGTAAGCCATTTGTGTTAAACGTTTTAAGCCTTCATAATCGATATTTTCAAATTCATACGTTATAACGTCACTTACCTCTGCAAGTTCTTCTAAAGCTGACTCATCATCATACGGGGCTACAATAAGTACATCCGCAACCTGTCCACCTGGTGAATCCATTGATGGTTCAAGAACGGCGATTTTAAAGCCTGCTTCTTTAGCAGCAAGTGCCATCATACGGCCAAGCTGACCTCCTCCGATAATGCCTATCGTCTGCCCGGGATAAATTATCTTTGTCACACTAAGTCACCTGTGCTTTCCAATACTTGTTGCTTCGTGGCTTCACGTCTAGCATCTAGTTTATTAGCAAGCTCTGCATCTGTTGTCGATAAAATTTGCGCTGCTAGCAAGCCTGCATTCGTCGCTCCCGCTTTGCCAATCGCTACTGTTGCTACAGGTACACCGCCAGGCATTTGAACGATTGATAATAAAGAATCAAGACCGTTAAGAGCACGTGATTGCACAGGTACACCGATTACCGGTAACGTTGTTTTAGCTGCTACCATTCCAGGTAAATGCGCAGCTCCACCTGCACCAGCAATAATTACTTGAATACCTCGCTCACGTGCTGATTCTGCATACTCAAACATTAAATCGGGAGTACGATGTGCAGATACAACTTTTTTCTCGTACGGTACCTGTAATTCATCTAAAATATCACATGCATATTTCATTGTTTCCCAGTCACTTGAACTCCCCATAATGACACCGATTTTCGGATTCATGATTGTCGCTCCTTTTTAACGTTAGAAAAATGATCAAATATTTTATAGCTACTACAATTCCTTACTTTTTCTTTTTATAACAAAGAAAATCCTCAAATAAACTACTCCCTACCATACACGTGAAAGCAGTTTACTTGAGGACTTATTATGAAAAGAATATGCAAATGTACATTTCTGCACATAAACCTTCCCGTAACATGCCAAAAGTGCTTTCCCGCATAGTCCAGCATTTACGGTGCCGGGTAGAGACACTAGAGCCAATCCTCTAGCATATATGTGGGATTTATTTGTTTTTCCTTCTCATATTTTAACAAGTCATTCCATTGTAGTCAACCAAAAATGCGAACATTTTATTTTGGTCTTTTATAAATGTTCGGATTTAAGCAAGAATTACTCGGAATCTTGCCATAACATTGCTTTGAATTGTATTTTTTGACGCAAATACGTTGGTTCTCCATTGACTAAGTGAAAAATCGGTTCTTCTTTTCTTCCCACTGCCATATAACCATCTCGACGCATTCTTGCCAAACAATCTTCAATTGACTCGTTTTCTTCTACTTCATACCAAATTTGTTTTTTTCCCAAATCTTTCTTCCTTTCAATCTTGTTTCCAATTGTTTTCCCTTGTATGAATTCCATTATACCTTTAGTTTGTTCCTTTAGTATGTATGATGTATTAATAAAATGCTCTTCGCCAAAACGTGAAGTTGATTTTCGTTCCGACTAGGCACTTTCCTGGGGGGCGTCCGATGAGCCGCTTGGGCCAACAAATGTTTTATGCGAAAGCGTAGTGCAACATAACGACATCGGCACGATGTTGGTCACGAAGGCGTTATTATAGGATGTGATATTTTTAGCCTTCTTTCCTCAGCTTGCTCGCTCCATGGTCTCGGGCCAACATGATGTTGGTCACGAAGGCGTTATCACAGGACGTGATGCTTTTAGCCTTCGTTCCTTTATTGCTATTCCCAAAAAAGTCGCCCACTCTCCGCTTAATAAATATCATTCTCAACTTTTGGTGACTAGCTATTAACAAGGAATTATATTTTTATTGTTACTAATGGAAGACAAATTAAAAGAACTGCAGAAAAATAAACTGCAGTTCTTTATTAAGGATTTTGAAATCCATAGATTCCAATTAAATATGCACCCAGGAACAGGAACATTAAAAAAGCATTGAGTACAATTAAAACCCTACGAATATCGCCTTTAATACCCAAAATTGCGCTAATTATTCCTAATCCTCCTACACAAATGGCGTAAATATACTTAGATCATAAAGGAAATTAAAAAAACTACCATACCATTTTGATGAATCATAGCCAAACATAAAGAATGAAAATCATTAAGGAAAATATTGATATAGTAAAAAAATGTTACGCCTCATTTTTTAATTCCTCCCTTATTAAAGCAAGATGTGGTTATAGATCTAATTTCAATTTAAAATTCGCTAATAAAAGCTCGTCCGACTTTACTCTTTGAACAATATTTAGACATTCCAGCAAGTTGTAAAAATCTCTCTTGATGGCGCTCTATCCTCCTGTTCGTTAATTCTATCAATCGTTTTTGTTTTTACGGGCACATATGTGTTTCCCCCCCGATACATTCCACAAACTTTGCTCGTTTTTTTAGGAGGATATGTCGATTAGTTCATTCATTATACAGCATCATTCATTATGTAAATTTAAAAATGAGTATATCATTTTACTTTTATTTTATAAAACAAAAAAGCCGAGGAATAAATCCTCGACTTTTCTAGGTGCCTAGCGACGTCCTACTCTCACAGGGGGAAGCCCCCAACTACCATCGGCGCTAAAGAGCTTAACTTCCGTGTTCGGTATGGGAACGGGTGTGACCTCTTTGCCATCATCACTAGACTATTGTCGGCTTTCAATATACATCGTATTTCTTCGTCAGCTTCTGTCGTTCAGTCAGTCACGTACTTGAGTACGCTTCCTCGAACTACTCGTATCTTGAAACCCTTGAAAGAATTATTCTTTCAAAACTGGATAAACGGTGCATTGAATGTTTCAAACGTTTTGGTTAAGTCCTCGATCGATTAGTATTCGTCAGCTCCATGTGTCACCACACTTCCACCTCGAACCTATCTACCTCATCGTCTTTGAGGGATC